>DASWDH010000107.1:0-14671 GCA_036395495.1 Polyangiaceae bacterium | reverse complement strand
GGCGCCCATTGGGCGAGCGTGAGCGCTGCCTGACGAGCGACATCGGCTGCGGCGTTGGCCCGGCGTTCGACGCTCAGGTCATCGAGGTGCCCGCCCGTGCCGCCGCCGAAGTCTTTCGATGGATTACCGCCGATCTTCACGAGATCGGAGACGCTGTTGTTGTATTGGCTCGGCGTGAGAAGCCGTGCGTGGAGCACGGGGGCTTGCCGTGAGGCACAGTCGAGAGGTGGCACGTCTGGTCCGCCGCCGGTTCCCGCACCGGTCAACGTGCCCGATCCGCCGCTCGGGTTTGCGGTCGGGCCGCCGATGACGGCAGGCTCGCCGATCTGCGCGTCGCAGGCGGGCGCCGACGCAGCGCCGACGGACGCAAGCACGATAGGGAGCGATCTCCATGTCTTCATACGCCATCTCCTCGAATGATATTGCGCGGGTGAAAAAGCGATTACGGAAACGGCGATTGGTAGGCGCCGAATTCCGCGATGACGGGGACGCCGCGTGCTTGCGTAATCACCAATGCGACCGCGCTCGCGCTGGTCGCGCCGACGCGGTGGAGCTTGCGATGACCGATCGCCGTGCCGCCCGCGATCGTCGTCCACACGCCGTTCGTTTTGGCTTCGACTCGATGCTCCCTGACGCGTTCGCCGAGAGCGATCGGCTCCTGGATGCTGACGACGTTGAACGCGCGCGGCGCGCCGAGATCGAACTCGATGCGCGCGCTGCTCGTGCCTTCGCCCGCCGCCCAGAAGGTGTCGATCTTGCCGTCCACCGCCATCGACGCCTGGTGGTCGGGGGCGTCCTCGAAGACGGAATCGGCGCTCGCCGGCCGCCCGGCCACGACGTTGCTCTGGTAAATCGAACGAATCGCGGCGCCGAATTGATCGAGCTCGGCGACATCTGCAGACGGAAGAAGCCCCACCGCGTTGGGCGGCACATTCAGCAGAAGGACGCTATTGCGCCCGACCGAGTCATAATAGATGTCGATGAGCTGGTTCAGCGTTTTCAACTGTGTGTCTTCGGTCGCGTGCCAGAACCAGTTGGGGCGAATCGAATAAGTGGCTTCGGCGGGGAACCAAACCGGCTTGTCGATCGTGCCGCCCGGTCCCGCTTGGACGCTCGTCTCGTCGGCCGGGGCGATGGCAAAACCGTAGCCGACGCCTCGGAGGTCAACGCTGGCCACGGCGATTTCCGGCCCCATGTTGATGAGCGCGTGCGGCTGGAGTCGGCGCACCAGGCGATAGACATCGTTCCAATCGAAGTCGGGCGCCGTGGGCGCGCTGATTCCCCACAGCCAGAGCTCGTCGATCGTGCCGTATTGGGTAAGCAGTTCGGTGAGCTGGCACTCGAAAACGCCATAATAGGCGGCCGTACCGAACGTGGGTTCGTGACGATCCCACGGCGAGAGCGCGAGCCCGACGCGAATGTTGGCCTGATGGGCGGCATCGACGAATTGGCGAATCACATCGCCCTGCCCGCCAAGCCAGAGACTCGCCGCAACCGAATAAGTGGTGCATCGGCTCGGCCAGAGGCAGAAGCCGTCGTGGTGTTTCGCCGACAATAGCGCCAGACGAAAGCCGGCGTTGCGAAGGGTCGTCATCCACTGCGTGGCATCGAGCCCGCTAGGATTGAAGACCGTCGGGCTGGCCGTGCCGTCTCCATATTCCTGGTCGGTGAAGGTGTTGGTGCCGAAGTGAAAGAAAGCAGATAGCTCCTGCATCTGCCACGCGAGTTGGTCGGCGGTCGGAAGCGGCGGCACCGGGTCGGGCGTCGGCGGCCTCGGCGTGTCGCCGAGGACCGGGCCTGCCTGCTCGATGCACCCCCACGCGGCCAGCGCCGCTGGTAATGGAAGCCATCGCTCACGCTGTAAACAGAAGGAAATCATCCGGCTCCAACACCGAATGGATAATGGCCGCGACCTGCGAGGACGGTTCAGAGCCACGTCGTTTTTTCGGTGCATCGCTCGGCAGACCTCTACCGCACCGCGGCGCCCAAGCTGAGAGCGCTCCACACGGCGGTGACCATGACATCGCGCCCATCGTCGACCGTTCCCCGAACCCCGACGAGGTGGGCGCCCAACGAAAGCGAAAGCAGTGGATGGACGCGGGCCCGAGGCCATGCGGCACACTCGACGGCGAGCTCAGGGCCGAGCCACACGCCTCGTTGCCGATAGCCGGTGGTTGCCGTGTCGCCTCCGACACCGCTCATCCAAGCATACCCGAAGCGCGCGCCCAGGCTCACGCTGGTTCGGAGCGATCCACTCCCCGAGGACGCGCCGACAGCGGCCGACAAGCTCGGCATCGTGAGCGCGATGGTACCGGTGGGGCGCGATAACTCTGCGTAGTGGGCAAGCGCATCGAAGCGGAGAAAGAGCGCGGGCGAGACCCATACTTCGGTGCGCGCGCCTCCGCCGAGCACGAGATCGCGGCTGGCCAAGAAGTGCACGTCGGCAACGGCGGCCATTTCGAGGGGCAAAGGCGCGATCACCCCCCGCGCCGCTTCGCGGACGGCCATCGGTGCGAGCGGGACCGCGGGCGGCGCCTTCGGCTCGGGGTTGCTTTCGAGCTCGGACCAGCTGGCGGCGACGAGCTCGGCGATCGCGAGCGCCAGCAAACGGGCGCGCGCCGACGGAGCCTCCCGTGAAAGTGCGACGGAACGCTCCACCGATTTGCCCGTCGTGGGATCGAGGACCCGCAGTTGGGCCGAGTCTGCGGCACAGGTGGCGGTCACTTGGGTCGTGGTTTCGTCGACCACGGCGTCGACGAGCGCCGCGCGAAGCTCGACCGCGGCAATTCGTTGCGCTTCGCGCGCGAGAGTATCGTCGCAGCCGACGATGGCGATCGACACGCGCGGTTTTTCGTGAGGCTCGCCGTTCGCGCGCGGCGCGATGGTGGCGAGGATCACCCAAACCGCCGTCGCGAATCGCGGTGTCAGTCGAGTCCGCCGAATCTCGACACGGCTTTCGCGCGTCGTCCATTGGGGTAAAGTTTCTGGTATTCGCGGGCGAGCTCTCGACTCTTCGTCGGATCGCCGGCGCGCGATGTCGCTTCGACTTGTCGCGCGAGCGCATCCTCCGCCAGCGGCCCGCCGGCGGCGCGCGCGCGAGCAAACGCGTCGGCGGCTTCACGCGGACGACCGAGCTCGTCGAGCAGCACGCGGCCCAGCGTGAACGACGCAAGGTTCGAGCGCGGATCGGTCGCATGCGCGCGCACGACGCGCTCGAGATAAGGCACTGCCTCGGCGGGAAAGCCGCTCAACCGCGCGGCATCCGCGGCGAGGAGCAGATCGCCGGTATCGTCGCGCACGGCGTTCGGACCCGCTTTCCTCAACGCAGAATGCGCCTCTTCGTAGCGCCCGCTTTCCGCCAGCGGACGCCAGGCCGACGGTGCAGACTCGGCCGTCGTGCGCCTCGACTTTCCGAGCGGGGGCGTCGAAGGCCCGAGCGAAAAATGCCGACGCTCGCCGGCGGTGAGCTCGGTGCTCTCGCCTCGCGTGCGAACCCATACGTGACCTTCTTCGACGGCAACGGCGAGCATCTCCGCAGCGAGGAACTCTACCGTGAACGTCGTGCCGAGGTCTTCGATGATGACGTCGCCCACCACTACGACGAACGGGTGGTCGATATCGTGCGGAACGGCGAACCGCGCGCCGCCCGAGCGAAGCGCGAAGGCACGCCCGCCGCGATCCGGCAGTGCGTCGAGCACGGTTTCCGGTGACAGATGCGTGATCGTGAGTGTGGTGACCGCCGGGAGCGGAAACGCGGTCGACGCGACCGAAGCCGACTCGTGCGAGGGTTGGGCTCGGCGCCCCATGAAAGCGCCAAATGCGACGGCGACGAGCGCGAGCGCCGCGGCGGACGCTCCCACGCGCGTCACGGTGCGGCGCCTGGCCGCTCGATGCTCGATGGCATCCACCGCCGATCGCTCGCGCTCCGGCCCCCACGGAGGCTCGATCTTCTTTCCGAGAGCTTCCCACCTCGGCTCAGACATCACGGAACACCTCGTCGATGATTTGTTTGGCGGCCCCGACGCGCCGCTTGGCCGTCGACAAGCTGCACCCGCACGCCGCAGCGACGGCCTCGAGAGGCTCGCCCTCCAAATAACGCAGCGACCATGCGATTCGCTGATCGACCGGCAGCCCGTCCAGAATCTCGTAAAGTCGAGCCAGCAACACGTGCTCCTCGGCGGTCGCTCCGCTCGCGGGCAGATCGGCGGCGACGGCGCTGCCATGGAACAGGGCGCGAAAGCGCCGCCGCAGCAGCTTCCGTCGGACCACCCGGGTGGTCACCGTCGCCAGCCAGCCGCGGGCTTGCACCAAGTCGTGAATCTTGGCAATCCGCCGCGAAGCGAGCCAAAACACATCTTGCACGACGTCGTCCAATTCGGAATCGCCCGAGCCTAACAAGCGGGCAGCCAACGCCGCGACGTACCCGGCGTAGCGCTCGAAGAGCACCTCGAAACGCACGCGCCCGAGCTCGTGCACGTCCGACACCGTCGGAGCGAGTCGGAGGCGGGTTTGCGCGGGCATCTCATATTATAAATGACCGCATCGGCACCGTTCGGCTCACGCCGCGATTGGCTCCCGCAAATAGCTGCTCATTTCGAGTACTTCACGATGCACCGGTTGTTGTCGCATGCCGCCGTCGCCTCGGGTGGGTAGGTCGGCAGGCATTCGGCGCACGAGGTGACTGGATCGCAAAAAAGCTTGTGGAATGTTTCCTCCGAGCTGTTACGAACGGCGATAAGGTGCTCCCGATCCGTCTTGCCGCCACATTCGCAGCACTCGTTGGTGCGAATGCGGCAATCCGAGCCACTCGTGCAAGCGGTCAATGGTTCTGCCAGAAGATCGACGAGCGCACATTGCGCGCCGTTGCACGTCGCCAGAAGATTGGGATCCTGCGGCATGGAGCAGGCCAGACAAACGGCGTTGGCGCACTCGGCTTGCCTGTAAGCGCTCACGTTCGCCCGGTTGATGGCGATCATGTCGTCGCGCGTCGCCGCGCCACATGTGCCGCAGCACGATTGCGGACGTACCATGCAGTCGGCGTTGCGCGAGCATGAGCCGAAGTTCCCTGCGCCGCCGGACCCCGTCGAACCGCCGCAGTCGAGGGAACCGAAGACCGCGATCGCTCCGGCGAGACAGGCCACTGCGAGTGGTTTCATCATCCACGAGCCCATGATGCTCTAGAGACAGAAGTGGCTGCCGCTCGCCACGCCGGCGCAGGCGATGTTCCCGGTGCACATTCCAGCCGTGCAGTCTGCCGCGGTCCTACACAACTGCATGCACTCGCCGGCCACTCCGCCGTCGAGCGACCGGTTGATGCAGGTGTATCCCGCCGCGCAATCCGCCGAGCTCATGCAAGGCCCCGACCGAGCGGTGCCCGCTGCGATACAAACCGGCGTCGATGTTTGACCTACACACGCGCCGTCGCATTTGAAGCCGGTCCCGCATGCGGCGGCACCTGCCGCGGTGACATCGGAGCATGCTCTTAGACAGAAACGCCCCATCACCGCGTTGGAACAGGTCGTGAACCCGGCGCAACGACCGCTCGTACAATCGCGGTCGAGGGTGCACTGCTTTTCGCAGACGCTCACGGTCAGGCTGTAGCGGATGCACGTCAGCCCCGCGCTGCAGTCGGAGCTGCTCATGCAGGCTGCTCCGGCGCTCGCCGCACCCGCCGTAAAGCAGGCATATTGCGCAGGGGGACCGCACGACGCGAGATGACAGCTCTTGCCGGCGCCGCACATCGCGGTACCCGCCGGCGTCTCTTCGCTGCACGTCGAGCCACCATCGGCTGGCGGAATGCCCGGGTTCGCACCTGTTCCGGCCGACCCGCCGCTTCCCTCGCCGGCTGCTCCGCCCGCACCTCCGGTCGTCGTACTGGTCGTCGCCGTCGTTCTCCCAGCCGCACCGCTCGAGCCGGCCGTCGACGTCGTCGTTCCAACCGTCGACGAGGAGCACCGCAGCGTGAGGGCCGACCCGCCCGAAACGAGCAAGAGCATCGCCCACCCGGTCATTGGCTTCTTCTCCATGGCGGCCCCTTCTGGCGAATGGCTTTGGCTCGGACGCGGAATCAACGTAACCGGCCGGTCACCGAGTGACAACCCGAGCGGCGCACCCTCCTCCATTGCGAGCGCGCTCTCCAGCGTCTCGTGGACGGCTACGAGGCCGGTGCGATCGAGGTGGCCGAGCTGAAGACGCGCAGCGACCGCGTACGCGACCGCATGGCTCGCGCACGCGACGAGCTCACTGCACTCGAAAAAGTTCTCACCGAGAGGCGAGAACTGCAGCTCGTCGTAGGGCGCATCGAAGAGTTCGCGAAGCGAGTCGGAGACGGACTCGAGGCGATCTCGTGGGACGAACGTCGCGCGGTAGTTCGCGCGCTGGTCGCCCGAGTCGAGATCGACAAGGACGACGTGACGATCGTCTACCGCATCCCGGCGGTCGCTGCGACAGCGACGCCGGGCCTTCCTGTCGCGCCGTCTGGCGGACTTGGTGGTTGCGTTCTGGGCGCGAGAACACCTGCGTATTTCACTCGAACTCGAAACGTCGGCACGCGCGGTCTGCACCATGATCGCGCTGCAAAGGCCCGCGGCGTGCCATCGCGTAACATCGAGATCCACGGCACGTGAGGGTGCTCGACCGCCCTTATCGCCATGGCGAAAGTGGCGCCCGCCACCCGGAAGTCGCCGCCAAAGGCGTCACCGCAAGAAAAGATGTGCAGGGTCGGCCCTTTCTTTCCGTGGCGCGGGCGGCGCGGGATCGAGCCCTTTTGTGGGATTGGAGCACCCGATCGGGCGGGGGTGCACACCATGTGCAGGTAAAAGTTACATCAAAAGTACAGCATCGGGAGAGATGCCGCGACTTGCCGTCCTGCGGGCATCGTGAATGCTCGATCCCGACGAACGGTGCTTCGTCGCGAGGCAAATGAAGGGCCTGCCAACCAGCGTGCGGAGAGGATCCAGCAAAGAGCTGGACGATGCCACTTGTCCGATAGGCTCGGGCGCTGCCCTGCGCGCTGTCTATGCTGAGCGGGGAATCATCGCCAGGCCTTGTGTCGAATCCGTCGTGCCGTCGCCCGATCGCGTGCCGCAGCTTCACGAGCATGTAGCCAACGACGCCCGCAGACGCGATTCGACGGCCAATGCTCGAGGCTTGACGAACGGCTCGGTTCCGCAGGCCGACTACGTCGGCCTCGGATCGACTGTTGGGGCTAAGAAAGATCCCGCACCCACGAGCGGCGACAGCTCGATCGCGGCGGGCCGAAGACGCAGCAACGATAGCGCCTAACTTGCCCGAGCTCGTTACGCCCGACGAAGTCGCCGAGTGGCTCAAGACGACGCGCAAGGCCGTCTACGCCAAGGCCGAGAGGGGCACGCTTCCCGGTGCGACCTATATCGGTCGTCGCCTCTACTTCTTCCGGTCCGAGCTGTTACGCTGCGCGCTGCAAGTCGTCGTGGCGCGGGAACGTCGACTCGCCCAAGAGTGGGCGCGATCGAAAGATCCCGATGACCGCGAGGCTATCGGCGGCGCTCAAGGCACGCATCCGAGGAGCCCACGAGTGTTCTGTCGCGAAGATGGAACCCGCTCACTCGCTCAGGGGTCGAGTCGGCGCTCTGGTACGCTTGCAAGCGTGCTGGGCTTCATCACGTAGGATCTCACGTGCTCCGGCACACCTTCTGTTCGCACCCTCGCGATGCGCGGCGCGGCACCGAAGGCCATCCAAGAGGTCGCGGGGCACTCCACGCTGGCGATGACGATGCGCTAGATGCACCTCGCGCCCACGGCGGTTTGCGAGGCGATCGCACGGCTGAATTTTGGGCAGCCGGTGGGCAGTGCGGTTCAGGCGCATTCGTGAAGTAAGCGGAAGCACGAAATAAAGTTGGTCGGGGAGGCGGGGATTTGTCGCCAGCTTCCGGAGGAAGCTGCCGCTCAAACCGGGCGAAACGAACAGGCCGCAGGCCTGGTCGGGGAGGCGGGATTTGAACCCGCGACGACGAGCACCCAAAGCTCGTGCACTACCGGACTGTGCGACTCCCCGAATGCATCGGGTCATCTTTAGCATGAGGTGCGCCGAGCTGGGCGGGTCGGGGTATCGACTCGCTTGAAATCCTTCGACTCTGCCGGGAAATCCGAGGTCCCGCAGGCCCCGTTGCGGCTGGCTGCGCGCGCCCGCAAAAGGGCGGAGATGGCGGAATTTCGTCCACGCGACAGCGGCGGCCGAGTACCATGTGGCCGACCCTGGCGCTCGGCATCCCCCGGCGCTATGTCCGCCTCACGGCCAGAATCAACCCGGATGACCTGATGAGCACCCCCCACCCCTTGCCGCCTAAGAAGGACGTGGCGCTGGCCCTGCTCCAAGGCCCCAGTCTTTTCATCCACCTCGACCCACGAAAGCCGGAGGTGGTCGTTCCGAGCTATTTCAAGAAGCAGCCCCAGCTCGTGCTGCAGGTCGGGCTCAATATGGCGATACCGATCCCCGATCTTAAGGTCGATAACGACGGCGTCAGCTGCACCCTCTCGTTCAATCGCCGCCCCTTTTGGTGTCGCCTCCCCTGGACCGCGATTTACGCCCTGGTCGGTGAGGACATGAAGGGGATGATCTGGCCCGATGAAGTGCCGAGCGAGGTAGCCGCGCAGCGCGAGGGTAAGCAGCAGCCCGGGCCCGTCGCCTCCAGCCCGTCGCGAGCTCGGCCGGCCCGCGAACCAAAAAAGAAAATCGCTGCCGAGCCTTCGCCGGTCGAAGACAAGGGAGCCGCCCAGATCGATCGAGTCGCCGAGGGGGGGCCGCGCCCGGCCGCCTCACCGGCCCTCAAGTCCGACGGCGGCAAGTCGGGCAAACGGGAGCTTCCGCCGTACCTGCGCGTCGTCAAATAGCCGGGGACCTCGATCGAACGCGAATGAGCGCGCGATTCCGAACTCTCGCTTGGGTGCTTCTCACGCTCGTCGTTCTTCTCGGTCTCGATTTCGGCCTACAGTCGCTCCTGCCGGATTCGTCGATCCGGCAGCTTCTCATGCTGGCCGCCATCTACATCATGGTGGCGGTCTCGCTCAACGTGATCAATGGAATGGCCGGGCAGTTCTCGATTGGGCACGCCGGCTTCGTGGGCATCGGCGCGTATACAGCGGCGATCATTGCCTCGCACCTGCACGGGAGCTCGAGCGCGATCGCCGGTCCCGGAGTCCAGTCTTTCGTCCATTCCTGGTTTCTCGTCCCGCTCAGCGTCGGGGCGGGGGCTTTGGTCGCCTCTCTTTTCGGTCTTTTGGTGGGTCTGCCGAGCCTGCGCTTGCGCGGGGACTACCTGGCCATCGTGACCCTCGGCTTCGCGGAGATCTTCCGGCTGGTGATCGCGAGCGCCCAGATCGACGCCACCGCGGGGTTCGCGCGCGCGATCGCATCGCTGGGAGGGCAAAACGGCTACGCCGGCAAAGACGGGCAAGGTGTGCCCCTCTTTGCCGGGCCGTTCTGGGTGTTCGGTGCGGCGATAGCGATGATCGTCGCCACCTGGCGCATCAAGTTCTCCGGCTGGGGGCGCGCGCTCCGGGCCCTTCGCGAAGACGAGATCGCGGCGGCTGCGGTCGGCGTGGATCCTACGCGCTACAAGGTGATCTCCTTCGTCCTCGCCGCGGCGGGTGCGGGGATCGCCGGCGGGCTTTGGGGCACGATGCGTGATGGGCTCGGGCTCGTACAACCCGACCAGTTCACGTTTCAGTTTTCGTTCGACGCGATCACGATGGTGATCTTGGGTGGCTCGGGCAGTGTCACTGGCTCGGTGCTCGGCGCGCTGTTCGTCACCTTCACCGTCAAATTCATCGAGCTCATCCAAGGTGTCGAAATCGTGAAAGACCTGCAGCGGGCCAATCCCTGGCTCGATCTGAATGCTCTGCGCATGGTGATCTACGCGGCGGTGCTCATCGCGCTCATGATCTTGCGCCCCGAGGGGGTGCTCGGGGAGCGCGAGCTCTTCGGCAAACGGCAGAAGAAAGCCGGCGACGCGGGTGCCAGCGGTCCCTCGAAGCCCGGCGCGCCATCCGAGGCAGCGGCATGAGCCTGCTCGAGCTCGGCGAGGTGACCAAGAGCTTCGGAGGTATCAAGGCAGTGACCCGGGTGAGCTTCCAAGTGCCCCAGGGTTCCATCTTCGGGCTCATCGGTCCGAACGGCGCTGGCAAGACGACGGTCTTCAATCTGATCACCGGCGTCTACCGGCCTGACAGCGGCGCCATTCGTTTCGACGGTGGCGATCTGACCACGAAAAAGTCGGCCCAGATCGCCGCGGTCGGCGTCGCTCGAACCTTTCAGAACATCCGGCTCTTCAGTCAGATGTCCGTTGTCGACAACGTGCTCGTCGCTTGCGAAACGACGCGCCGCACCGGCCTCGGTGGCGCACTCGGTCGCTCCGGCGCGTTTCGCGACGAGGAGCATCGGATGCACGAGAAGGCGCTCGAGTTACTCGATCTTTTCCAGCTCCGCCCCTTGGCGAGCGAGCGCTCCACGTCGCTCTCCTACGGCAATCAGCGCCGCCTCGAGATCGCACGCGCGATGATGCTCGGCCCGAAGCTGCTGCTTCTCGACGAGCCGGCGGCGGGCATGAACTACGGCGAGGCAGAAGGGCTCAACAAGCAGATCCGGTGGCTGCGCGAGCATTTCAATCTCACCGTCGTCTTGGTCGAGCACAACATGCAGGTCGTGATGAACGTGTGCGAGGAGATCCACGTCCTCGACTACGGTCAGACGATTGCGCACGGCTCGCCCGACGAAATTCGCAAGCATCCCAAGGTCCTAGCGGCGTATCTCGGCGAGGGAGTATGAGGACCGAGCACCCCAAACGCGCCGCGCCCGCGACCGGCCGCACCGAACCCTTTTTGAAGCTCTCGGGCATCGCGGTCGCCTACGGCGGAATACGCGCCATCAAAGGCATCTCACTGGAAGTGAAACAGGGAGAGATCGTTTCGATGATCGGAGCCAACGGTGCCGGCAAGACCACGACGCTGAAGACGATCATGCGTCTTTTGCCGCTCGCGTCGGGAACGATCGAGTTCGCCGGCCGGCTCCTCAACGATGTCGACACCGAGTCCGTCGTCGATCTCGGCATCTGTCTCGTTCCGGAAGGACGGGCCATCTTTCCGAACCTCACCGTGCGCGAGAACCTGGAAATGGGGGCCTACAATCACAGGGACGCCAAGACCATCCGCGAATCGATCGAAGACGTCATCCAATTGTTTCCGCGGTTGGGTGAGCGCATGACCCAGGAGGGCGGAACCCTTTCGGGGGGCGAGCAGCAGATGTTGGCCATCAGCCGCGCGCTCATGGCGCGTCCCTCGATGCTCCTGCTCGACGAGCCCTCGCTCGGTATCGCACCGCGGCTCGTGCAGGACATCTTCGCCGCCATCGCCCAGATCGCGGCGTCCGGCACGACCATTTTGCTCGTGGAACAGAATACGCGATTGGCCCTTCAGTATAGCGCGAGGGCCTACGTCCTTCGTACGGGCGAAATCGCCAAGACCGGCCCGTCGAAAGCCCTTGCCGACGACCCCGAGATCAGAGCAGCCTACCTCGGCGGATGAGAGGACGAACATGCTCGACACGATACGCACGACATTGCACGAGGTCATCGAACCGCGCGGTGACGGGCCGCTCGCCTTACCGCGCATGTTGGCGCGCCGACTCAATGGTCTCTTCGGCGCTCCACTCTGCTCGGCCGAGGAGCTGGCCAAGCGCCGGGCGGCCCGACGAAAGCTCGCCGAGCTCAGCAGCTCCGCGCCGACCAAGCTCGCGCGAGAGGTCGCTCCGGTCGTGGTCTATTTCGAAAAAGACCGCAACCAGAGACTGATCGATCGCGTCGAAGAGCTGCTCAAGGCGCGCAGCGTTCCCTACCGTTCGCTCGACGTCACCGGGGACGAAGCGACGATGAGTTTCATCACCCGCGAAGCCAAGTGCGAAGAGGACGACTTGCCGATCGTCTACGTCGCCGGCACGCCCGTCGGCGGTTACAACCAGCTGGTGGAGTGGGATGTCTCCGGCAAGCTCAAGACCGCGGTCTTCGGCGCCTAGAGTCCCGCATCCGGTGTAAGGCACGAGGCGGTCGTTCCGATCGCCACGCAGATCGCCGGCGCCCCGCAGGTCTGGGTCGCGACCCACATCGTCTCGTCGCTGTTGCAGGTCTCGACGGCCGATCCATCGGCGCTGCAGCGCTGGTTGCCTGCCGTGCAAACGGGCGGGCTGCAGGTGGCCGTCGAGGGATTGCACAGCGCGGCGGTCGCGCACGGCGTACCGCTCTGCCAATTGCCACTTTGATCGCACGTTTGCGGCACGTTTCCATTGCACGTCTTGTTGTTGGGAATGCATACGCCGGTGCAGTTGCCGCCCGAGCAGACGAACGGACAGGTGGCGCCGCTCATCCAGAATCCCGAGCTGCCGCAGGTCTGGGGCACGGTCGGCTGCGTGGGGCTGCATCGCTTGGTTGTAGGCGTGCACTCGCCGCAGAGGCCGGCACCGACGCACGTCAAGGGGGGCGTGCAAGCCATCTCGTCTTTCCATACCCCGCCGGGATTGCAGAGCTGGGGCGTACTCATATTGCACTGCCGGGTCCCCGGAACGCACATGCCGGTGCAATTGCCGCCGCTGCAAACGTAGGGGCACACCGCGCCGTTGTTCTGCCAATGTCCCGCCGAATCGCAGCTCTGCGGTTGGCTGCCGCTGCAGCGCTTGGAACCGGGCGTGCAATCGCCGCACTGACCGGCCCCGAAGCAAACACCTCCGGAGCACGGCGTGCCATTCTTCCACTGTCCCGTGCTGTCGCACGTCTGCGGCGTCGTACCGGTGCTGTCGCAGCGCACGCTGCCCGGCGTGCAGGCGCCGGTGCAGCTCCCGGCCGTGCAGAGGAACGGACACGCCGTGCCGTTCGTCCAACTACCGGTTGCGCTGCAAGTTCTCGGTGTGAGACCTGCGCAATCTTTCGAACCCGGCTTACAAACGCCCGTGCACATGCCCACCGAGCACACGAACGTGCAAGTCGGGTCGCTCATCCATGTTCCCGAGGCAGTGCAGAACTGCGGCGTGTCGCCACTGCAGCGTCTGGTCCCCGGTATGCACTGACCGGAGCACACGCCACCGCTACAGACGAAGGGGCACGTTGCATTGGTCCATTGCCCGTCGGCATTGCAAGTCTGCTGCACATTGGCGCCGACACATTGCGTCGCCCCCGGGTTACACACGCCCGTGCAGGCGCCGCCTTTGCAAACGTAGGGACATTGCGTGCCGTTGGTCCAGGTGCCTGCGGCGCTGCAAGTTTGGGGAATCTTGCCGCTGCATTGCTTGGTGTTCGGCGTACACATGCCGGCGCACATGCCCAGATTGCAAACATTCGGGCAAACGCCGCCGCTGTTCGTCCACTTGCCGTCTGCGTCGCACAGCTGGGGTTGGTTTCCGTTGCACTGCAAGGCCGCCGGCGTGCACGTCCCGGTGCAAGCGTTGTTCTTACAGACGTAGGCACACGTCGAGGTGCCCTGCCACGCGCCGCTCGCGTTGCATGTCTCTTGAACCTGCCCGTTGCACCGCATCGTTCCCGGCGCGCAAGAGCCCGAGCACGCCCCGCCGTTGCAAACGAAGGTGCACACCGTCGCCGTGTCCCAGGTGCCGTTGTCTTTGCACTTGATGGCCGAGTTGCCCTCGCATTTGGCCTCGCCCGGCTTGCAAATGCCCGTGCACGCGCCTTGCGTACACAAATAGGGACACATGGCTTCGACCTGCCAAACTCCCGCTCCATTGCAGGTGCGAAGCTGATCGCCAAGACAGTCTTTTTCGCCGGGAGTGCAGGCACCGGAGCCGCCGTCAGGCAGCCGGGCATCCGCCGATCGGTCCCTGCCGGCGTCAAGGATCTGCGTGCCCCCCGATCCTCCGCCCCCGCCGCCATCCGGCCCAGGGTTGATCACGAAGTCGTCGCCGAGAATCGAGGTGCACCCCGAAAGGCCGAGAGCGGCCGTCAGCCACAAAAATGGACGGACTCTTTGCCCCAACGTCTTTCCTGCACCCTTCGACATCGCAAGCCCTTACTTTCTCGCTTCGTAAGAAAATCTAGACAGTCCCCCTCAGAATGTGCCGCGGAGTCCCGCACTCCCCCATCCAACAAAAGGAGAAACACGGGCGACCCGGGCTTGCGTTGCCTCGCTGGGCCTGGCGAGGAGCAGCACGGCGCCCAGCGTGACGCCCACGCCTCCGACGATGAACCCTCCGGTCGATATGGCTCCGAAGGTGTGAAAGCTGTCGAGGGTCGCCTGCTCACGGGGATCGCATCCCGCGTTGGGACACGCGTCCTTCAATTTCGAATGCTTCCCCAGCGCCAGGAGTCCGCTGACGCCGCCGACGATGAGCCCCGCCCCGCCCAACCCGAGCGCGCTGAATCCCAGGATCTTGCGCGTATCGGTCGGCTCTGATGAACCTTGGTCGGATGCCTGGTTTGGGCTTTTTCTTGCCAGCGGCAAGGGCTCGGCCGGAAGTTGCTCGAGCTCGAGGTTGATGGTCAAAGCCTGCCCCTCGGACAGAACCACCTCTTTTTGGGTGGGTTGAAAACCTTCGGCCGCCGCCATGATCTTGTGCGGGCCAGGATTGATGGCTCGCTTCGCGCCGAGGGACGCGGGCGGCACCGGCGTGCTGTCGATAACGACTTCCGGGCTGGTC
>DASWDH010000106.1:0-6868 GCA_036395495.1 Polyangiaceae bacterium | reverse complement strand
ACTGACCGGACAGGCAGATTCTCGGTTCGGCGAAGCGTGGCTGGCCGGGCCTTGCGGCTGGTTTTTTTCGAATGCGAGATTCCGACGGCCTCGCCGTATCTTACGTTGGGTTAAAGGCCAAATCTGCTGATCGCGATCTGGCCGATGCCAAGACTCAGGCAGTAAAGCTAACCGAGCAGGCCTTCGAGCTCCAGGGCGGCGCGCGCGTGGGCGTCGGATATTCCGCCATTCTGCATGCGAGTACTAATCTGCGGTTGATGCGGAAATGATCGCAAGCATGTACTGGTCCATAGCGACGGCCCAGCGCCGCCGACAAGAATGCAGTTCGATTTCAACAGGATCCACGAGGCGTGCGGCGGAACGCGAGATAGGCGGGAACGCCGGTGGCGAGGAGTGCCGTACCGAGAGCAGCGTCGCGCGGAGCGGCGAAGACGGTGCTCGCGAGCAGGAGTGCGGCGAAGATCACGAAGGCGACGGGGATGACCGGGTAGCCCCAAACCGCGTAGGGTCGGGCGAGACTGGAGCGGCGTCGCAAAACGAACAGGGCGATGCCGCCCATCGCATAGAAGAGCCACGATGCAAAGAGGCAGCTGGTGAGAAGCTGTTCGAATCGACCGGTGAACACGAGCGCGATGGAGACGATGGCTTGCGCCACGAGCGCGGGTGCGGGGGTTCCGAATCTCGGGTGGATGCGCGCCGCTGCACGAAAGAAGAGACCCTGGTCGGCCATCGCGTAGTAGACGCGCGCGCCGGCCAGGATGTTGCCGTTCAGCGCGCCGACCATCGCGACGACCACCAATCCTGCGACCAAATCCGCACCGCGAGCGCCGAGCAACGCTTGCGCGGTGTCGGTTGCGACGAGGGTGCCAGAGGCGATCTTCTCCGACCCGAGTACGTAAACGTAGGCGGCGTTGACGGCGAGGTAGAGCATGGCAACCAAGGCGACCGAGAGCGCCGCCGTTCGCGCGACGTTGCGTTCGGGATGGGTAAGCTCGCTGCCCATGTAGCTCGTGGTGATCCAGCCATCGAACGCGAAGAGAGGCCCGATCAGCGCGGCACCGAACGCGACGACACCGCCGGCGCGCGTCGCCTCGCGCGGCATCGCCACGAAGTTCGACACCGCACCGGCGCGGCCCCCGAAGGCGAGCGCTGCGAGGCCGAGCATGACCGAAAGCTTGGCGACCGTGACCACATTCTGCGTGACGACGCCCTCGCGGACGCCGAGTACGTTGAGCCCGGTCAGGCCAGCGATGGCGAGCGAAGCGACCAGTTGCTCACCGCGCGGCGAGAGCGGCACGAAGTGACCGAGGTACGCCGCGAACGCCACCCCGACGGCTGCAATCGCGGCCGTCTGGATGACGACGAAAAGGGCCCATCCGTAGAAAAAACCGAACGGAGCCCCGAAGGCTTCGCGCAAATAGACGTAGAGACCACCCGCTCGCGGCATCGCCGCGCCGAGCTCGGCGATCGTCAGGGCCCCCGCGAGCGAGAAAAGCGCGGCGACCACCCACGTCGCGAGCTGCAGAGCCGGATGCGGCAACGCGCGAGCAACGTCTCCGGCGGTCAGAAACACGGCTGACCCGACCATGACGCCGACGTTGATCATGGTCGCGTCGAAAAGACCAACCGAACGGCGGAGCCCGACGGTCACCCGCGTCATGTTGCCACAAGGGCGCCCATTCGATTGACGGAATTCGCCGCCATCGTTAGGGTTCCTTCGATGAGATGAGGCGGCGATGACGTACTTGAACGCCCGATCTCCGACCGACGTGAGTGCGAGCACACTCCCTGCACGCTTCTACACCGATCCAGCGTGGCTTCGAGAGGAGCTGGAACACATCCACTATGCGATGTGGCTTTATGCGGGACGCGCCGAGCGGATCGTCGCGCCCGGCGATTTCTTCTTGGTCGAACTCGGAAACGCGAGCGTACTCGTGGTGCGCGACGAAGCTGGACAAATTCGCGCGCACCACAACGTCTGCCGTCATCGCGGAACGTTGCTCTGCACCGAGCACGAGGGGCACTTGCCGGGGCGCGTGCGGTGCCGTTACCACGCCTGGACGTATCGGCTCGACGGCACGCTCGCACACGCGCCGCACATGGACAAGGTGCACGGATTCTCCGAGCGCGATTACCCGCTCCGGCCGGTCGCGCTCGCCACCTGGGCGGGCCACATCTTCATCAACTTGTCGGAGAACCCCACTCCCTTCGCCGAGCATCTCGCAGGCCTCGACGCGAAGTTCCGTCATTGGACGATGCACGAGCTTCGCTCGGTCGAGCGCCGAACCTACCAGCTCGAAGCCAACTGGAAGCTCATCATCCAGAATTATCACGAGTGTCTACACTGCCCGACCGCGCATCCGGAGCTCAATCGAAGGTCGCATTACTTAAGCGGCGAAAATGAGCCGCCACAACCCAGCTATCTCGGCGCCCGCATGGATCTGCGCGAAGGGTTCAGCACGTTGAGCTTGAGCGACACGCCTCGCCGCGCGCCTTTCCCCGACCTCGACGAGCAAGAGCGCCGCAGCGTCTATTACTACGCGCTCCTGCCGAATCTGCTTCTCAACTTGCATCCCGATTACGTCGTCACGTTCCGCTTCAATCCGCGCGCCGTCGACGCAACCGAGATCGTCTGCGAGTGGCTCTTTCACCCGCGCGACATCGAAGCTAGCGGCTTCGATCCCTCCGATGCCATCGAGTTTTGGGATCTCACGAATCGTCAGGACTGGGAACTCTCGACGCTTGCTCAAGCCGGCATTCGAACCCGCGGCTACCAGCCGGGTCCTTACTCGAACCGGGAGGAGCTCCTGGCGGCTCTCGATCGCTGGGTCATGGCGCGCGTCGGACGAGAAACCCAACGATGAGGTGACACGCCTCCACGCGCACCCATGTCGGTGTTTCGCTCACCCGGTGACGATGGATGATTGCGCGTTACCCGCATACCATGTCGTGCAAACGCTCGGCCGATAAGCAGAGCGCGCGCGCGACCCCGCCAGTCGCATCTAGAAGACGAAACCGTGAGAGGTCAAACGGGGAGCTACCGATGCCGTGCGAGTTGGTGCGTTCGTGTTGGCCCACACGGAAACGTTCGTTCGATTGTTCAGCATGAGCACGAACCCGACGACGCCGGTAGCGAGACCGGCGAGTGTAATCATGCCCATCTCCGGCGCAGTCTCGTGGCTTCCGCCCGCGGAACCGTAATCGGCTGCCAGCAAGGTGAGGCCGATGCCACCGACGGCCGCCCCGGCGCTGAGCAAGATGACGCCGGTCACGTACCCGCCGCGCGACCCGGTTTCGGCCGCCACATGCGTTGCTGAATCCGGGATCGCGAAAGGAGATGACGCGCGTACACCGGGACCCGCGACGCGAAAAACGGCGCCAGGCGCAACCGAGGCACGGCAGGGAGACTCACAAACCGCGACCCAGCTCTTCTTCTCCTGTGAGCCCCACAACCAGTCGACTTGCAGCATCGACGGGCGGCCTATCGATTCGAACAGGATGATCCGATAGCCGGCAGGAGGGGCTGGCGCAGCGGGCGTGACCGTCGTTGGAGGCGCTGACATCGACGACGAATCCGTCGGCGGTATGATCGGGCCGCCAGGGGGAGGCGGGAGAGGTGCAGCTGTTTGTGCATGGGCAGATGCTGCGCGAAGGGCAGAAATCGACAGGAAAGCGATGGCCGCACGGAAGGCCGCAACCGCGGTGGGAAAGCGCATAACGGGCGCCCTTGCACGACCTGGGCCGCTACCCCAGCGCCGCGCGCGAGGTCTTGACGTCCGAGGACAAGATCCCCACGACCCGCTGTCAAGAGCGATGACTTGTGCTAACCCGACGCCCGGCGCCATGAACCCCTCCGACTCGAAGCAACCGGGCATCAGCGCGATGGCGGTCTATGTCCCTGCCTTCAGGGTCGATCTTCGGCGTTGGTGCGAGTGGACGGGGCAAAATTGGGACAAGGTGAGCGCCGTCGTCGGCCGGGGCTTTCGGGTGTGCGGTCCGCACGAGAACGTCTACACGATGGCAGCGAACGCGGCGCTGCGCCTGATCTTGCAGAACGACGTCGATCCCAGCGGCGTGGGGTTTCTCGGGCTCGGCACCGAATCGAGCACCGACAATGCAGCCGGCGCAGTCATCGTCCGAGGCATGGTCGATCGGGCTCTCGATCAGCTCGGGAAAAAAAGGCTCTCCCGGCACCTCGAGGTACCGGAGTTCAAGCACGCGTGCCTCGGGGGGGTGTACGCTCTAAAGAGCGCTCTCCGGTACGCCGCGTTCGATGGCGCGGGACGTCAGGCGATTGTCGTGAGCGCCGATGTCGCCGAATACGAGCGGGGATCGACCGGCGAACAGACCCAGGGTGCGGGGGCGGTCGCGATGCTCGTCGAAGCCGATGCCAAGCTCCTCGCCGTCGATCTTCGTCGCACCGGAAGCGCGTCCGACTACCGAGGTCCCGATTTCCGCAAACCGGTGGCGCGGCATTTCATGGAAGGCTACCCCGAGCAAGCGCGAGGCAGTGATTTCCCAGTGTTCAGCGGCAAATATTCGACATTCTCGTACCTCGACGAAACGGTGCACGCCGTCGAAAACATGCTCGAGCGTCTCGGCGTGTCGGCCGGCGCGTATTACCGTGACGTGTGCGCGCTCTTCTTTCATCGGCCGTACCACCTGATGCCGCTACAAGCGATGTCGTTTCTCTACGTGCGGGGACTTGCCCGCGGCGACCATCACCACGACGAGCTCCGAGAGCTCTGCGCGCAGGCCGAGGTTGCCTACGAACAAGTGCTACGCGAGACGTTCGCTACACCGGATCTCTACGCCCGCGTGCTGTCCGGTGAGCATTCGATCGACCCATATGCCGCCACCAGCGCCGTCGCCCAGGTTTTGCGCAAAGAGGCGCGCTTCCAGAAGCTCTTGCGTGAGAAGATGAGTCTCGGAGCGGACTGGGTCAAAGACGTCGGCAATCTCTATACGGCCGCGCTGCCCGCGTGGATTGCCGCGGCACTCGAGGAAGGGGCGCTCGGGGAGCTACCGCTCACGTCGCGACCGATGGTCGCCGTGGGTTACGGAAGCGGGGACGCAGCCGAAGCGATGCCGGTCAGCCCCGTCGTCGGCTGGGAACGCGCGGCACGGCGGATTGGCTTTGCTGCTGCACTCGCCCAGCCGCTCGATTTGTCTCGCCAACAATACGAGGCGTTGCACGACGGAAGAGAGCCCGCGGGCCTCGAGTACAGGCCGCGGGCGGAGTTCACCATTGCCCGGGTCGGAACGACCTACCACAGCGCGTTTCAGGATCTCGGCGTCGAATATTACGAATACGCGCTTTGAATCGCGCGTTACCGCTCGCTGTCGAGCATTCGCATCTGGCGCTCGTCGTAGCGGGTCCCGGCCACCTCGGAGGCCGGGAGGGATTCCTCGATGCGCGCCAGATCCGCGGGGGCGAGCACCACATCGAGAGCGCCCAGCGATTCCGCCAGCTGCGCCTGCGTCCGCGCGCCGACGACGGGAACGAGGCTGCCGCCCTTCGCCAGGACCCAAGCGATGGCCAGCGCAGCAGGTCGCGTGTTCTTCTCGGCAGCGAGTGTTTGCAGCATCGCGACGAGCCGCTGGTTCCGTTCCCGGTTTTCTCCCGTAAACCGCGGTAGATGTGCACGAAAATCCCCCTTCGCGGCGGGCTTGGAGCCGCTCAGTAGGCCGCGCGAGAGTACGCCATACGCGGTAACGGCGATGCCGAGCTCGGCAAGGGCCGGGAAAATTTTGGCTTCCGGACCGCGGCTGATGAGCGAGTACTCGATCTGCAGATCGCAGATCGGGTGGACGGCATGGGCCCTTCGGATCGTTTCCGGTCCCACTTCGGATAGGCCGATATGGCGGACGTAACCGGCCTTCACGAGATCGGCGATCGCGCCGATCGTCTCCTCGATGGGCACCGAGGAGTCGAGCCGCGAAGGGCGATAGATGTCGATATGGTCGACGCCCAGGCGGTTCAGCGTGTAGGCGAGGAAATTCTTCACCGCCGCGGGGCGCGCGTCGAAGCCCAACCAGCTGCCGTCGGGCGACCGCAGAGCGCCGAACTTCACGGAAATGAGGGCCTTGTCTCGCCGATCGCGGAGTGCCCGGCCGATGAGCATCTCGTTGTGTCCGTGTCCGTAGAAGTCGCCGGTATCGAGCAAGTTGATACCGCGATCGAGCGCCGCGTGGATCGTCGCGATGCTTTCGCGTTCGTCCGAGGGGCCATACATCCCCGACATCCCCATGCATCCGAGCGCCAGCGGAAAAACGCGCGGACCGGTGGAACCCAGTTGGCGAAGGTCAGTGTGCGTGGCCATCCCGAGACGCTAGTCCCATCACTCTCCTTTGGAAAGCCGGTACGATGGAGCGACGACGGCGAAACACCCGTCGTATGAATTCCAGAAGGGGCCTTGCCAGGGATTACTTTCGTGCGCCCTTTCCGAGGTACGTATACTTACCTCGGCAGTCACTCCCAAAAGATGGGCCACCACCCGAACGACAGATTCGTGTGCGGACCGGTTCGGGGCCGCCCTGTGAAGATTCAGGAGAGCTTCCTTTCGGATCGACTGCCGACAATCCGCACGCAGACGCGCCGCGTCGAGATCCCGTGACAATCCGAAGTTGTCGCGGACGAAGGCTCTCGCGCCGGTCGCACGGAATCGCGCGATGGTTTATGAATAGAGCATGGGCCTGAGACTCGCTTGCGGGCGCCTCGTCGGATGTCGCTTATTCGGACTTAGTGGTCTGGGCGTCCTCGGTTGCGCCGTTTATGACCCTTCGGTGCTCGACCACCCGGCCGAGCAGGCCGATGCCGGCACGCCATCGTCAGTGGGCGCCTCGAGTGGGATGGGGGGCTCGAGCG
>DASWDH010000105.1:0-1941 GCA_036395495.1 Polyangiaceae bacterium | reverse complement strand
AAGCAGATGCGCACGAGCCGTTCGTGTGCGACGCGCTCGGCGTATGCCAGCGGGTGGAAGTACCGCAAGAAAACGGTTCGCTCCGAAAGCATGCGGTGAAATCGAACCATCGCCGCCTCGTCTTCCGGTCGAATGATGCGGATGGTGACCGGCGTACCGTTCTTCAGCTTCCAGGAACGCGTGTACTGGAACGGGTAGGGGCGGATCGCCGAGCGCGGGAGGTCGCTTTCGGCGAGGGCTGGGTCGTGCAAGACGATGCGAGCATCGAGCGCCACAATCTCGTCGGCCGAAGCGACGAGCGGATTGATGTCGCACTCCGCGATCCGAGGCTCTTCGATCACGAGTTGACTCAAGCGCACGAGTACTCCGGCGAGCGCGCCGAGGTCGACCGGCGGACGTCCTCGCACGCCCAGCAGAGCCCTGTGGATCCGGGTCTCGCTCATCATGCGGCGCGCCAGCGGATCGGTGAGCGGGGGAAGCGCGACGACGCTGTCTCGCAACGTCTCTACGAGCTCTCCCCCTTGCCCGAACAAGAGGACCGGCCCGAACTGCGGGTCGGGACTGCTGCCGACGATGAGCTCGTAACCCTTGTGCGCAACCATCGGCTGCACGGTGACCCCGAGAAATGGCTGCGACCCTTCGACCCGCTCGGCCGACAGCCGTATTCGCCGAAAAGCCGCCCGGACCATGGCCTCGTCATGTAAGTCGAGCGCAACGCCGCCGACGTCCGATTTGTGGGTGATGGTGAGGGACCGAATCTTGAGCACGACCGGGTAGCCGAGCTTGGCAGCTTCGGCGACCGCTTCGTCTTCGCTCGACGCGGCCACGGTCGGCACGGTCGCAATCGCATAGGCGGACAGTACCTCTTTGCTCTCCAGCTCATCGAGCAAGCGGCGGCCTTCGCCGCCGGCCCGCGCGATGATGGCGTGGGCCCGCTCGCGATCGATGGCGGCGTCGGTTGCCCCGCTGGGGACCGGTGTCTCGTAGAGCTGCTGGAGGTTGTGCGCGTAGCGCCACATCGCGGCAAAGGCTTTCGCGCCGGCATCGGGATAGCTGAAGGTCGGTATGCCCGCCCGATTGAGGATGTCCTCGCCAGCGCGCACCAGCGGTCCCCCCATCCAACTTGCGAGGATCGGGCGCTGGCCCAGCTGCGCGAAGTCTTTCAAACGCTCGGCGATGAGCGTGGGCTCGGTCATGTCCTGCGGCGTCAGAACGACGAGCATCCCGTCACTGTTCTTGTCGCTCGCGACGATCTCGACTGCCTTGGCGTACCGATCAGGCGTCGCATCCCCCAGGATGTCGATGGGGTTACCGTGACTCCACGCCTGGGGAAGGACATCGTTCAGTCGAGCCGTCGAAGTGGGGTCGAGTTCTGCCAGGACGCCCCCCGACTCGATGAGTGAATCCGTGGCCAGCACGCCGGGTCCGCCGGCGTTGGTGACGACCGAAAGGCGAGGTCCCCGCGGACGCGGTTGCTTCGACAAGACCTCTGCCATTTCGAACAGCTCGCTGATGGTATCGACGCGCAGGATGCCGGCTCGCTTGAACGCAGCGTCGAGCACCGCATCGCTTCCGACGAGCGACCCGGTGTGCGATGCCGCGGCTTTCGCCGCCGCCGCCGTCCGCCCGGCTTTGATGACGATAATCGGCTTGGTCTGTGCGACTTCGCGCGCCGCCGAGAGGAACGACCGCGAATCGCCGATGCTCTCCATGTACATGAGAATGGCTTGCGTTTTGGGATCGTCGCCGAGGTAGTCGATGACATCTCCCCAGTTGACGTCGAGCATCGATCCGAGCGACGCGAACGCGCTGAACCCCACCTGCTCGGCCGAGCTCCAATCGAGGATGGCCGTGCAGAGCGCGCCGCTCTGGCTGATGAACGCGATACGGCCGGGCCGGGCGCAGCCACGCGCGAACGTCGCATTGAGCCCGGTCATTGGG
>DASWDH010000104.1:0-4059 GCA_036395495.1 Polyangiaceae bacterium | reverse complement strand
ACGCGCTTGAAGTAGCTGCGCACGGCTTTGATGGCTCCCTCCTCGTCCTCTTTGCGGAGCGCTCGCAGGTAGCTCTGCAAGTAGTCGGGGTAGGTGTCGTCGAAAATCCACAAGGCGGGAAACCGATCGAGCAAGTCGCGCGAGGCGTCGAGCAAAGGGTTGGCGATCCATCGCAGCGCGACCGAGTGCGCCGCATCGACGACGGCGCCGAGCCAACGCTGATCGCCGCGGCCCATCACCGCCACGTCGTGCGTCTCGAAGACCGAAACGAGCAGTGCGGTGATGTCGGCCAGCCGCTCGAAATCGTCCTTGCTCGCGCGGCGAACCGCAAGTCGGGTGGCGTGCTCGATGAGGAGGCGCCGAGCGGGAAGAAGATCCTCGAGTAGGTGCAGTTTTTCGCCGCTGTCCACCCCTTCTTCGAGAAAAGCAGCCAAGAGCTCCATCGTTCCCGTGCGGCGAAAGTCCGCCACGGTGACCCCCTGTCCGTGGCGGACCGTGACGAGCCGCGCCTGCTCGAGCTTGCGAATCGCCTCGCGCAGCGTGTTGCGCGTCGTCCGGTACGACTCGGAGAGCTCGCGCTCACCCGGCAGGCGCTCGCCCGGCGTCCACTCGTTGCGCAGAATCCTGCGACGCAGCGTCCGGTAGATCGTTTCCGAGATGTTCGGCTCTTCGCGTGCCCTGGGCTCCGCCTGCTTCGGGCCGCTCATACGGCAACTCCTAGCACTACTCCGACCGTCTTTGGCAGCAGCAGATCACGATCGGCCATTGCGAGTGATTGTCCACATAACGTCTCCGGCGAGGCCGGCAGAAGCGCCCCCCCTGTCGAAACGGCCGCAAGACCGCGCCAGTCTGCCTTCCGAAAGAATTGCTGTGCGGTCAGCTCGAGTGGGCGAAGTGCCACTCCGATGATCGATCTGCTACCGCTCGCCTCGGCCGAGAGGCCCGTTCGAACCCATTTGACCGCCGTCCCCGCTTAGGGTACTGGTTCAACCACTTATACATGGACGCGCGTGCGGTTCAACCAAGTCGCGACAAGCTAGCGCCCCCCTCGATGGGGCGCCATCCAAGCGAAGGGTGGGTTTTGGCGGCGCCTTATCCGATGCGGCCGTTCACTCGCCGGGCGTTCCGCGGTCTCATCCGGGCGATCTGCCCGCCGGACCCGGCTCCTCAACTGGTCGACCTCGAGGATCGAATCGAGGACCATTTGCGCCGCCTGCTGCGTTACATGCTCCCTCACGTGGCTTTCGGTTTCTGCCTCGCGGTTATCGTTCTCGATTGGGCGCCCATTTGGCGTTTCAAGAGTCTTCGGAGGATCCAGCACATGCGCCGCGAAGAGGCGGCGGATCTTCTCTCGGCGCTCGGCGCGAGTCGATCGATGTTCCTCCGGACGCTGCTCCTCGGAGTCCGCGGGAGCATCCTGTCGACCTACTACGACCAAGACGAAGTCCACGCGGCGCTCGCCTACGCGCCCGTCGCCTTCATCGCAGACCGCATCGATCTGCGCCGCCGCGTCCTACGCGAGGAGGCGACCGCGCAAGACAGGAGCTCGTCATGATCTTTCGCCACGCAGATTATCGCTCCGAGCGAGTGTTCGATGCGGATGTCGTCGTCGTCGGAACGGGGGCGGGTGGAGCGGTAGCTGGCGCCGAGCTGGCGGAAGCGGGTCTCGACGTGATCTTCGTCGAAGAGGGGAGCTATCACTCGACGTCCAGCTTCAGCCCCTTCGCGACGGACTCGATCCCGCGTCTCTATCGCGACGGCAGCTCGACGATGATCTTCGGCAAGCCGAACATCCCTTACCTCGAGGGGCGCTGCGTTGGTGGCAGCACCGTGCTGAACGGCGGCATGACCTACCGGGCGCCCGAGCAGGTGCTCGAGCGGTGGGCGCAAACGGCCGGCAGCTCGGACCTCGGCCCGAAAGCCATGGAGCCGCTTTTCGAAAGGGTCGAGTCGCGCATTCACGCGAGCCAGCAGCTTCCGGTGTCGGTCGGCGAAGACAATCGCCTGATGGTCGAAGGAGCGAAGAAGCTCGGCTGGCGTTTCGAAATCAACCGACGCAACCAGAAGAGCTGCGTCGGCTCCAACAACTGCATCTTCGGTTGTCCCACCGGCGCCAAGCAGTCCACCCTGGTGAGCTACATGCCTCGCGCCCTGTCGGCTGGAGCGCGCTGCCTCACCGAGGTGCGTGTGGATAGCCTCCGCATCCAGGGCGGTCGCTGCGCAGGCATCGTCGGGCGCGCCGTGGACCCGGAAACGCGCAAGAGCGATATCGACGTGGTCGTACGAGCCCGCGCCACGGTGGTGGCGGCAGGCGCCGTGCAAACGCCGCTCTTGTTGCTGCGTCACCGCGTGGGACGCCCGTCGAGACGCCTCGGTGCCAACTTCCTCTGCCATCCCAACGCGAAGGTGCTCGCCATCTATCCATTCGACGTCAAAAGTTGGCAGGGCGTGAACCAATGGTCACAAATACGCGAGTTCCAGGATGACGGCATCGTCCTCGCGGAGAACATGATTGCTCCCGGCGCGCTGGCCGCGCACATCAGCAACGTCGGCAAAGAAGCGTGGGATCTGATGCGCCGTTACAACCAGATGGTTCTGACCGGCGCTCTCGTCGAAGACTCGAGCTCGGGCACCGTGTCGCGCTCGTTCGGCGTCCCGGTCCCGCGGTATTCGATCACCGCGCTCGATCACCGCCGGTTCATCAAAGGCGCTCTCGCGCTCGCCGAGCTGCACTTCGCGATGGGCGCCGAGTACTGCGTGATGCCGTTCGTTCATCGCCCGCTCGCGCGTTCCATGGACGATCTTCGGGGGCTCGATCTGCGAAGCGTGCCGATCGATACGCTCGAGCTCTTCAGCGTGCACCTCATGGGAACGGCGGCGATGGGCTCGCAGCCCGACGGCTCGGTGGTCGATCTCACCGGTCAGCTGTGGGATCTCCCCGGTTGCTACGTGGCCGACGCCTCCCTCTTCCCGAGCGCGATCGGCGTGAACCCGCAGGTCAGCGTGATGGCGCTGGCCACCCTGGTTGCCTCGCGCATGCAGGATCACATCCGGCGACAGCGCGTGGCGTAACGCGAACTTCGAACCTGCTGTCTATCTGCCCGAGAAGTGCCTCAATCAAACAACGCGGGGGCGTTCATTGGTCGCCGGCGCCGGCGTCGCAAGAGCCGCCACAGTTGTCGCATTCGTCGAACTGAACGAACTCGGCAATGCATCTGGCTGGGCCTTCGTTGGGCTTGAAAGATCCTTCGCAGTTCAAGTCTCCATCGGATTCGCAGATGCATTGTGACAAGTCGCGTGCCACGCACTCGAGCCACCGGTTCGCGACGTCGAAGCATGCTGTCGCAACCGTGCAGTTGGCGCCCGGATCCCGACAACCAACTCTGGCCGCCAGCGAGCTCCACTTCTCGCAGGGCGTGGCACCCGCGAGCGGGGTCGCGGTGCCGGAGCTGTCGTTCCCGCACGCGAACGCAATCAGTCCTACGATGAGAATCGTACGTCGCATCCCTCCATAAGAACGGCGCAAGGCGGAAGTAGCAAGAGGAACCGCGCTGGTCGACTGTATCGTTTGTATTTACTATTTCATGCAAATAATTCTGATTGTGTGATGAGCCGAGCTCTGCCACGATCGCCGTGGTGCCGGCCACTCGCCGGAACGAGGGAGGTTGACTTATGAGACACATCGCGACTGTTGCCATCTTGGGCGCCTTAGCCAGCTGCGCCGCGCAAACGTCGGACCCCGCGCCGACCCCGCCCGCCAAGGATCCGCCGGTTTCCTCGCCGGGAGGTTCGCAGACCGGATCGACCTCTGTTGTCGCCGGGCCGGCTACGGCGGGGATTGACGAAAACCTCGCGCGCTTGCGGAGCCTGCAGATCTTCGAAGTGGGAGGGTTTCTCCTCAACGCGCCGAACTGCTACGGGATGCCTTGCCCCGGGCACGAGCAGGAGTATGCGGACGCGAAGGAAGCGCAGGCGAAGCGCCTCGCCGACTTTACCAACAGCGCCCTGAGCGCGGCGGCGGCGACGGCTCCGAGCTACACCGGCCCGGCGCCGGAAATC
>DASWDH010000103.1:0-3982 GCA_036395495.1 Polyangiaceae bacterium | reverse complement strand
AGCGAAGCGGTCACCCATCTGGCGGTAGTGTTCGACAACCCGATCCGTTCGTTTCGAAACGATCTCTATCCTTATTACAAGACCGACGAGGGCGTGGATCCCGAGCTGCGCTCACAATTCGACGCGGTAGAAGACGCGGTTCGCGCGCTCGGCGTCGTGGTTTGGTCGATGCGCGACCACGAAGCCGACGACGGCCTCGCGAGCGGCGCTCGCCGCTTTCGTGACCAAGTCGACCAAGTACGGATCATGACACCCGACAAGGACTTGGGGCAGTGTATTATGGGCGATCGGGTGGTTCAGATCGACCGCCGCCAGAAGAAGCTCACGGACGAGGACTCTTTTCGAAGAGCGCGTGGCTTCGCCCCGGCGAGCTTGCCCGATTTTTTGGCGCTCACCGGCGACAGCGCCGACGGCTTCCCGGGCCTTCCCGGCTTCGGCGAGAAGAGCGCAGGTGCCCTGGTCGGAGCTTACGAACGGCTCGAAAAAATTCCCGAGCACGCCTACCAGTGGAAGACGAAACCGCGGGGAGCGCTCGCTCTGGCGTCCACGCTGGCAACCCACCGCGACGAAGCGCTTCTCTATCGCAAGCTCGCGACGCTGGTGGAGACCGTTCCCGTCCAAGGGTCGCTCGACGATCTTCGTTTCGACGGAGTACCGCGCGCGCGCTTCGAAACTTGGTGCGACGCGCTGGGAGTCACCACGCTGAAAACGGCCCCGAAGCGCTGGCATCCGGGATGAGGTTCAGGAGAGCGGCGTTTGCCCCGGTTCGGCGCTCAGCAGGTAGAGAACGGCCATGCGGATCGCGACGCCCGCTTCGACCTGGTCCAGGATCACGCTGCGGGGCCCGTCGGCGATGCTGCCTTCGATTTCCACGCCGCGATTGATGGGCCCTGGATGCATCACGATGGCGTCGCTCTTGGCGAGCGCGAGGCGAGCGGCATTGAGACCGAAGAGCCTCGCGTACTCCCGCAAGCTCGGCAAAAGAGCCCCCGACAGGCGCTCGCGCTGGATGCGCAGGGCCATCACCACGTCGGCGCCCTCCAGTGCGGGTTCGATGCGGTCGAAGGTCGTCACGTCGTAGGCGTCGTCGACCGGCGGCAATAGCGTGCGCGGGCCGGCGAAGCGGACGTGAGCTCCCAACGTGGTGAGAAGCATCGCGTTGGAACGCGCCACCCGACTATGCGCGACGTCTCCGCAGATCGCGACGGTAAGACCTTCGACTCGTCCCTTGGCCCGGCGAATGGTGAAAGCATCGAGCAGGGCTTGAGTGGGGTGCTCATGCATGCCATCACCGGCATTGACGACGCGCGCTCGCGTGTGGGAAGCCACGTAGTGGGGCGCCCCCGACGCCGCATGTCGCACCACCAAGATGTCCGGGTGCATGGCCTCGAGATTTTTGATCGTGTCGAGCAGCGTCTCCCCTTTCGTCACGCTGGAGCTCGATCCGGAGAGGTTCACCACGTCAGCCGACAGGCGCTTGCCCGCGATCTCGAAGGATGTACGCGTGCGCGTCGAAGGCTCGAAAAACAGATTGATGACGGTCTTGCCGCGCAGCGTCGGCACCTTGCGCACGCGGCGCTTGGACACTTCGAAAAACACTTCGGCCGTGTCGAGCAAATGCTGCGCATCTTCGGCGCGAAGACCTTCGGTTCCGAGCAGGTGCCGCGTGCCCCACGCTTCGGCGGGTGCGTTCACGATGTCGCTCCCGGATAGACGACCGCGCGAATACCAGGGGCATCGAACAGCACGTCGATGCGCGCATTGACGTCCACCTCCGTCGTTCGGACGACGAAGTCCGGCTGAATCGGCAGCTCCCGGCCGCCACGATCGACCAATACGGCGAGCTCGATCTTCTGCGGACGCCCATAGTCGAGCAGCGCGTCGACGGCGGCGCGCACCGTCCTCCCGGTGTAGAGGACATCGTCCACCAGCACGATGCGCCGCCCTTCCACTTCGAACGGGATGTCGCTGCGGCCGATTTGTGGCTTGGGCAGCGCCGTCGACGCATCGTCGCGGTAAAGCGCGATGTCGACCGCACCTACCGGAACGGCGATCTGCTCGAGCTCTTCGATGTGCTCGGCCAGCTTCGCCGCGAGCGGCACACCCCCCCGACGGATCCCGACCAAGGCGAGGTTCTTCGCCCCTCGCGCCCGTTCGACGATCTGGCCGGCCATTCGCCGGATCCCCCTCCCGGACGTCTCGGGGTCGATGAGGACATGCATCGAAGCCCACGCTTACCCCTTCACCTTTAGTAATGTCCAGTGGTAGATGCTTTCGTTCGCGGTGCTCGGCCCCAAGCTGCTTGCGTGGTTCGGCGCGTTTTTCGCTGGCGTGGCGCTGGCACTCATTCCGGTGGTGATGCTCCGGCGCAAAGAGCCGTCGAGCACCATCGCCTGGATCCTCACCCTCGTTTTCATACCCGTGCTGGGGGCGATCCTGTTCGTCCTTTTCGGGCGCGACCGCGTGCGTTGGCCTGCTCGCAGAAAGCGCCAGGCCGACGCGATGGTACGCCGTCTACTCGCCGCGCACAGCGAACCCGAAGGGTCGCCCCAAGCCCAGGGCCTCAGCGCGATCGAACGCCAGATCTTTCAAGTGGGCACGTTGCTCACCGGCTGGAAGGCGAGCGGCGGCAACCGCGTGGAGGTCCTCAGCAACGGCGACCAGGTGTACGAGGCGCTCGGGGCGGCGATCGACCGAGCCAAGCACCACGTCAACGCCGAATTTTACCTGATCCGGAACGATAGCACCGGCGCCTGGTTTCGAGAGAAGCTCGTCCAAGCGGCCAAACGCGGGGTCGAGGTTCGGCTCCTGTGCGACGCCTTCGGATGCCTCGCGTTGAGCGGAGCGTGGCGGCGGCCGCTCCGGCGGGCCGGAGGCCACATCGGGCTTTTCTTGCCGATGCGATCGCTGCTGCTTCAGCCGGTCAACCTGCGAAATCATCGCAAGATCGTGGTAGTCGATGGAACCGTCGCCTTTTCCGGTGGCGTCAATATCGGCGACGAATATCGAGGCGAGATGCCGCGCATCGGTCACTGGCGCGACACCCACTTCAAGATCGAAGGACCGGCTGCGAGCGGGCTGCAACGGGTCTTCTTGCAGGACTGGTTCTTTGCGACGGGCGAAGGGCTCGATCCGCTCGCCTATTTGACCGCGCGGGCTACGTCCCCCGGTGAGGCGACGGTCGCCATCGTGCCCAGTGGTCCCGACACCCGGACCGAGGCCATCCATCGCCTTTTCTTCGCCGCGATCGCCGGCGCAAGCGAGCGGGTTTGGATCACGACGCCGTATTTCGTGCCCGATCCTCCTATGGTCGTCGCACTGCAGGTCGCCGCCATGCGCGGCGTCGATGTGAAGCTCATCCTCCCCAGCCGGTCGAACCACCGCGTCACGTTCCACGCCGGCCGAAGCTTCTACGAGCAGCTTCTCGAAGCCGGGGTCCACATTCACGAGTACGCGCCGGGAATGATCCATGCGAAGACCATGGTCGTCGATGGACGCATCGTGTTGCTCGGCAGCGCCAACATGGACATGCGAAGCTTTCGTCTCAACTTCGAAGTCCACGCCCTCATCCACGACGAACCGACGGCGCGCGAGCTCGAGAGGTGCTTCCGCCGCGACCTGGCGGCGACGACCGCGGTCACCTTGGCCGAGTGGTCGCGACGACCGCTCGGCTGGCGCATCGCGGAGGGCGCCGGCCGCTTCGTTTCCCCGCTTCTCTGACGCACTGACTTCGTCACGCGACGCAGGCGGGTGGGACTAGTGCCGTTCGGCGGAAGTTCAGGCAGAGATTGCTGCTCCGCGCTTGACATCGGGCGACGGCGCCGGAGGCGCCGCGGGGGTGGGGCCCCATTCCGAATTTACTTCGGTGGGGCGGGGGCGGAGCCCCCGATGAACAGATGCTAGTGCCGCGCAGCGAAGCTGCGCCCCGCGGCAGCGGGGTTCGGCATAAGTCCTGTAAGGATTTATGCCGAACGGCACTAGT
>DASWDH010000102.1:0-9913 GCA_036395495.1 Polyangiaceae bacterium | reverse complement strand
CGGTTTCGAGCAGGCGCGTGGCTTGCTCGCCTTCTCCCTGTTTGGCGAGCACGTCGGCCAGAGACATCAGCAAGAGAGCGCGCCACGTGGGGTTCTTCTCCAGCTTGCTGCGGGCCTCGAGCGCCTGCACCCGCAGCGCCGGATCGGCGATCCTGCCGGCCAGCACCTCGAGCTCGAGCCACGCGATGGCGTCGACCGGACGCTCGGTGGTGGCCGAGAGCAGCGACACTCGTGCCGCAGCGTCGTCTTTCTGAAAATCGATTGAAAACGCGGCACGTTTGAAGTGGGCGCGCGCCTTCTCGACCGGAGATTCCGCCGCTCGCAGGAGCGCGTCGAGTAGCTTGGGCAGGTTCTTGATCGATTTTCGCCGCTCGAGCAGGCGCACCAAACCTTCCAGCGGTTCTCGGAATTGCGGATACGAATTGAACGACGCCAAAAATTCGCGGGCCGCCGCCATCTCGTCGCCCGCGCGTTCTTCGACCACGCCGAGCTCGTGCAAGAGCAGCGCTTTCTGCTGTGAGTCCTTCGCGCCTGCGTGCTCGTCGCGCAGGTACACCGCGATGGGAGGCATCGAAGAGGGACCTGGTGGAAAGCTGGTCGGATGACTCGGCGAGCGAGGATGATCAGACATGCTGTGCGGGCCAGTTTTTCGTGTTCGGAACACCTGCCGCTGGTGGGCCTGACGCTTCGGCTAACATAGGCGACGGCCGCGCTGCTGGATAGAGCGTAATCCACAGGCCTGCAGCGTTCGGCTGCTGCGTCAGATCGCCCCTACCACCCCATACATGCACGCGGCGGTCGTGCAGTTCGTGGATGCGGGCGTCGGGGCGGGGCTGGCCGGAAGAACGCTCGGGGGCGACGGTAGCAGATTCGCTTCGCGGAGCATCTTCTCCAGCTTGTGAGCGCGGAAGCTGGCAAGTGAGCACAGTGTGGGCGCAAAGGAGCTCGGGAAGGCGGCGACGTCGGCGGACAGCGGCGGGCAGCGCTGAACCCAGCGATCACCGATCCTCACGTAGAACTCCGAAAAACGATAGATAGAGCCGTCCGGGTTGCGACCGGCCAGCTGGACCCACGCCCGGCCGGGACCGACCATGGCGACGCGATCGACGCGAATCCCGAGCCGCAATCGTGCCTGAAGGCGAGAAGGATTCTTCTGGTCGGCAAATACGCCGCGAAGTTCTGGGTGCGTGCGCAGCGCCTGCACTTCTTCGCGTTCGGCCTCGGCGCGCGCGCGGGCGAGCTCGGGTGGCACGGGTCCGGCCGCCGGGGTCGAGGGCTCGTGTGGGCCGTTGATGAAGTAACCGGCGGCACCCCGTTTCGCGTGCTCGATCCATCGTTCTTTGAACTGCGGCTGCTCCAGCTGTGCGCGCAGCCGCGCACCCGAAGCGGGCGGCGCAATGCGAATCGCCTCCTCGGCGACTTGGACGAAGACGTTCCATCCGGCCTCCCAGTCGAAACAGTCGCCGACCTCGAGGCGGCCGATCTCCTGTCCACGCCAGCAGCTGACCGCGGCAGCTTCGGGCGTCGAAAGGTCGAGCGGCAGCGCGGCGCCCGAACGGTCGCCCAAGTAGCGCGCAGCGAGCGAAATCGGTCGAGCGAATGCCAGCCCCGTCGCCTCACTCGTCACCTTCGCAATATTGATTCCGACGACCTCTCCCTGCGCATTGAGGAGGGGACCGCCGCTCGAGCCATGGCTGATCGCAGCGTCGTGTTGGATGGCGGCCTGCTCGATGGCGCCGACGACGCCCTGGGTGAACGACCACACCGTCTCCTGTGGATGGCCGAGGGCAAGCACGCGGTCGCCCGGCTTGACGGTGCCGCGCGCGATGGGGAGCGTCGGCAGTTGCGACGTATCGGCTTCGATGCGAATGAGTGCGAGATCGCTCGTCGCGTCGCCGGCAATCGCGCGCGCCTTCACGATATCGGTTTGGTTCTCGAAGAGATAACGCGACAGGCCGCCGTCCATCGGCGTGTAGCTGGTGCGGCCCGGCCGATAAAGCATGGCCCCCAGCATTTTGGACGCGCCGACGACATGCTGGCTGGTGAGCACGAGCCCTCGATCGACGAGCAACCCCGCTCCGTAGGTCACCGTCCCATCGGGATGGGTGTTGAGCAACAGCACGACGGCGGGCATCGCCCGTTCGATCACTTCGGCAAACCGAGGCTCTTCGACAGCCGCCAGCCGACTCGGAGCGGCCGGTCGCGGGGCCACCGGACCGACGGCCGAAGTCCTCGTTTGCGAGGCGCATCCTGCGAGCACGAGACACAGTCCGAAGACGGCGGGGCGGCGCATAGCGGCAATGCCTAGGTTAGCCCAACTTTCACCCCTCTGGGCCGTGGTCCTTCAGCGATTCCCGTCTTGGCCCCAAATGGACCCATGGGCGATCCGGCAACTATTCGAGTCTCTTCACGATCCAAAAGCCGCGCGGCGTGTCGATCGGTTCGCTCACCGCGCCGGGCGTCATGGTGAACAGCGTGTACTCGGCGGCGGGTTCGAGCACGCCGCGATGGATGTGCCCTGCGTCTTCGGTCGATCCGGGGTCGCCTTTGGCCACTTGCGATTTGAAATCGCCACGCGCGCTCTCGGCCAGCGATCGCGCGAGCGTCATCGCTTCGTCTTTGCTGCGGGCGCTGGCTGGTGCCTGCTGCGCCCCGCGGTAGTGCACCAAAATCACGCCGAAGCGAACTGTTTTGGGGGACGCCGAGGGGAGACCGGCCCCCGAGTCCCCTTCGCTCGGTTCGGCGAAAGCACTCGGCAGTCCGGCATCGTTGTCCAGGAGGGCGGCGAACGCCGGATCTTCCAGAATGCCCCCTTCGAGCGACGCGCTTTCTGCCGAGGCCTCGCGGCCCGCGTCGGAGGGGGCGGCCAAGAGCCTACCGGTTCCCCCCTTCCAAACGAGCGCTCCGATGACGACGACGAGAAAAGCGCCGACGACGACTGTGGTCCAGCGCTGCATGGTAGGTGGCCGAGTAGCACAGCTGCTCCCTTTCTGGGAGTCCCGTCATTCAAGTGGTCGGAAAAGTCGCAGGAGCGGGTCCCTCAGGGGGGTGCGGCCCGGTTCACCTGCCTGCCCCGCTGAAAAAGCGCAGCCACCTTCGAATCGATAGAGTCTCAAAATTGAAAGACATTTTAGCTCTAAAGCCTGGTAAGAAAGTGATCAGCGGGGCCGCATGTTCAAAGTGGAATGCGAGGGATGCAAAGCTCCCTATCAAGTCGACGAGCGCCGTGTTCCCCCCACGGGTCTCAGGATGCGTTGTCCGAAATGCGGAATGACGTTCCTCGTCCAAGTGCCGGGCAGCGACGAGGCCGCGTTGCCCGCCGTCGCCCTACCGAGAACCGTGCCCTCGCCAGCCGCGAACCCGAAGCCGCCGGATTCGGTCTCGATCGGTCTTCCAGTTGCGGTCCCTGCCCGCCGACCCGCTCAGCCGGCGGAGCCACGGCTGCCGTCGCCGGAACCCAATCCGTTCGACGAAATGGAGCTCGATCTACCGGCGGCGCTGGGGCCTATTCCGTCCAAGCCGGGCGCGGGGAGCGCTCAACAGAAGCCGCCTCAAAACGCGACCCGGCAGGAACTCGACTTTGGCGAGATCGATCTGCCAACGCCGTCGCCGGGGTTGCCGGCAGCTCCGAGGCGATCAGCCGGGACCGGCGCGCGAGGCGATCCGGATCTGCCGGCGATCCTGTCGGCAGGGCTCCCGGCGACATCTGGGGCGGCGCTTCCGGTTCGGTCCACCGGCGGGCTTCCCTCGCCGAAGGCATCCGCTTCGAAGATTGAGGCGCCCACACCGGCGGTGCGCAAACCTTCTTCGGCGAGTCTGAGCTTCGGTCAGATCGATTTGCCGCTGCTGACGCCCGAAGCACCCGTCGTCTCCGCTTCGCTTCCTACGCCGGCCCAGTCGGAGGCCGCCAAAGAGTCTCCTCTTGGATCGGACCGAGCGGAGCGAGACAAGCCGACGGCGCCGGGCGTTTCCCGCAATTCGGGGGGCGGGATATCGTTCGGCGAAGTCAGTCTGGGCGACGAAGAACACGCAGTCGGGGTCGAAGGCTCACGCAGTCGAGAAGGAGCGCTCACCGGCAACGAGGTGCCGCCGCTCGTCTCCTCGGAGCCGCGCGCGCCGGCAAAGAGGGCTTTTGCTCCGGAATCGGTTCCGGATCTCGTCGCTCCGCTGGGCGCCCCCTCTCCGCAACCACCGATTGCGGTTGCGGAGGACGACATGGAGTTCGGCGGCCTACCGCAGGCGCCTGAAACGGGGACCGCGAGCGTTCCCGCGCTGGCGCCAACCGAGCGTCGTTCGCGCGAGCCGGCTGTCCGCCGCGCTTCGGTGCCCGTTCCCAGGGCGCCGCCCACGAAGCTGCGCATCGTGGCAGGGGCCATCGCGATTCTCATCATCGCCGGCGCATCGCTCGAAGTGCTCACCCCCTATGGTGCGTTCGGGAGGCATGCCATCGTCGATGCGCTGAATGCCGACAAGTTCGCGGCACTACAAACGGCGGCCATCGCGGATGCACGCGGTTTTCTCGCCCATGACACGTTCAGCGACGCGAAAAAAGCCATTGCGGTCATCGACGCCGCGCACGCGCGGGCTCCCCGCGTGCCGGGCCTGCTCGCCTACGGCGCCTACGTGGGCTACATCACCGAGCTGCGTTACGGTCGCGGGCCGGTCATCGACGCTCACGCCAAGCAGCTGCTCGCCCAAGTCCCGGCCGACAAGGTGCCTCCCTATGCCGAGCTGGCGCGCGCCGCGGATGCTGCCGTGGAGTCACAGCTGCCGCGCGCCAAGCAGCTCGTCGAATCCCTCGCGCAGCGCGACCCCCAAGACGTCGATGTGGCCGCGCTGGCCGGCGAAGTGGAGCTGCTCATCAAAGAACCGCGAAAGGCGCTCGAAAACTTCACGCGAGCTGCCTCGCTCGATGCGGGGGCGGCGCGGAGCTCTTTCGGCATCGCTCGGGCCAAGGCCGCGCTCGGCGATCAGGACGCGGCGGTGAACCTGGCCCGTAAGATCCTCGAAGGCTCGCCGAATCACGCCGGCGCCCGTCTGCTCGTCGCTCGTTCACTCTGGAACACGTCGCACGACGAAGTCGCGACGACCGCCATCCTCGAGCAGATCACGCTGCCCGGGCCGACGCGCGAAGGCGCGAGCCCGATGGAGCTCGTCGAGGCACTCACCGCCACGGCGCGCGTGCACATGACCCGTTCGCGCATGACGCAGGCCGAATCGGCTCTCGGCGAAGCTCTCAACATCGAGCCCAAGTCGGGGCCGGCTCTGGCGGGAATGGGCGAAGTACTGTACCGCGAGGGGCGTTTCACCGACGCCCTCGCGCGGTTCGAGGCCGGCATCCAGGCCGATCCCGAGGGAACCGCCGCCAAAATCGGCGCGGCCAAGACGAAGATCGCTCTCGAGAGGCTGCAAGAAGCCAAAGAGCAGCTCAAAAGATTGCGCGATGCGCGCCCGGGGGATCTCGACGCCGCTTATTGGCTGGGGCGTGCGGAAGAAGCCTTGGGCGACAAAACGGCAGCGATGCGCGCGTACGGCGAGGCCATTGCCGTCGGCGCCGGCAAGCCGGAAGTCGTCGACGCGTACGTCGCCCTGGCGCAGCTTCTGGCCAAGGAAGGGCACCTCGCCGAGTCCGAAGCGAAGCTCGCCGAAGCGAAGAACCTGTTGCCCGCTTCGTCCAGCTTGCAGCGCGCGTTCGCGGACGTCGATTTCGCAGCCGGCCGCTACGAGGCGGCCGCGAATGCGTACCAAGCGGCGCTCCAGAGCGACCCCGAAGATCTCGCCTCGCGCTTCAAGCTCGGGGTGACGCTGCGGCGGATGAACAAGTTCGACGAGGCCCGCGCCGAGTACGACGCGGTCGCCGCGCAGGACAAAGAGTATCCCGGGCTGGCCCTCGAGCGGGGACTGCTCTACGAAGCGAGCAACCGTACGCGCGAAGCGCTCGAGTATTATCAACAAGCCCTGGCCAAGGCTCCCGACGATCCGGACATGATGTTGCGGGTCGGGTCGGCCGAGGTCATCGCCGACCAGGCCAGTCAGGCGGAAGAGATACTGCGCAAGGTCATTGCCAAGCGACCCAATTCGGCTGAGGTCAATCACTACCTCGGGCGCTCGCTTCTTCTCAAGGGAACCAATCTCGCCGAGGCGCTGCGCTATCTGAAGCGCGCCGTCGAGATCGATCCCAATCGCGCCGAGTACCATCTGTACGTGGGGTGGGCGGCCAATGAATCGGGCCAACCTGGCGTTGCCCACGAGGCGCTTGCCAAGGCCCTCGAGCTCGACAAGGGTCTGGCCGATGCCTACTGGCAGCTCGGTGTCATGCAGCGCAAGCAGGGCGCCGTCATCGATGCGGTCAGGAATCTGCAAAAAGCAATCGAACTACGCCCCTCCCGTTTCGAAGCTTACGCCACGCTTGCGGAATGTTTCGAAGACGAGAACAGGCCGGCCGACGCCATTGCCGCTTGGCGCAAGGCGATCGCCGCTGACGCCAATCGTTCGGAGTGGCATTACCGTCTCGGCAAGCTCCTCGGACGCCGTGGCGAAAGCGAGCTTCGTCAAGCGGTGGTTCTCTGCGAGACGACCGAGTCTCGCCCCGGCTGGCTCGCGCAAGCGTACTTCGAGCTCGCCGAGCTCGAGCGCGTGGGAGGAAGAAGGCCCGACGCCGTCGCCCACTATCGCAAGTTCATGGCGCTAGCCAAGGTCGACTCGCCCTACCGTGCCGACGCCGAGAAAGCGCTGGCCTCCCTCGGCGCGCCGTACGAACCGCCGCCGTAGGATGTCACGACGACAGAATCGGTCAGCATGATCATGTTCTGTGGCGCCTTTGAATCGGTGCCTCGTGGCCTACTCGAGCAGCCAAAGGCCGCGAGCCATCGCCGCGGCCACGAACGGGATAGCAACCACCAGCGCCGTTTCGACATCGCTGATTCGGGCGAAACCGGCGGCGCGTCGGGTGTCCGGCGCTTGGCCCTTGCGGAGGGCGATTCGCCACCGCACCAGGGCCACCATGGGGACGATCTCGAGCGCCAAAATGAGCAAGAAGAGGCCCATCTTGGTCCAGAAGAAGCCATTGTAGACATAGAAGGCGAGCCCCTTGTCGAGCTGGCCGAAGACGCGCGTCAATCCAGTCGCGAGCCATAGCAGCGCCGCGACGCCCCAGAAGTTATCGGCAAGAAGGACCCGACCGATGGCCTGCGCGTCACCTCGCGCCACCGCACGCAGCGCCCGCCCACGCGCGAACACCGCGCCGAGCCCGATGCCGAGGCTCAGAACGTGGAGTGCGGAGAACAATGCGGCGAGCATCGGCTCGCCATGCTAGCAGAGGTCCGAAACGGAGTGATGCGATCAATGACCGACCTTCTCGGCAATTCGCTCGGCGGCGAGCCACGACACGGCGCAGATCGTGTGCTGCGGGTTCACGCCCATGTTGGTTGGAAAGACCGAAGAGTCGGTGACGTAGAGCCCCGCGAGATCGTGCGCTTCGAGCTCGGGGGTGACCACGCTGCTCGACGGCTCCGGACCGAGCTTGGCCGTGCCGAAAAGATGGGCAGCAATGCAATGAAGAAAGCGGGGATCGTCGGGTAGATCGAAGATCGGCTCGATTTCAGCGGGGGAATGGATGCGATCGGGCAGGCCGTGGATCCCCGGTAGGACCTCGCGGGCGCCGGCGGCGAACATCATCTCGGTGAGGCGCTTCACGCCGAGCTTCAAGGAGCGCACGTCTTCATCGGTGAGATCGTAGGAAATGGCCGTGCCGCCGAACGCGGTGCGCCGCACGCGGCCGTGGGCGCGGGCGCGCACCTGCACGCCCCAGATCGCCAGATGGCCGTAAGAGCCGAGCTCGCGCATCAGTTCGGGTCCGGTGCCCGGTAGGCGTGCCGCCGCGAACTCGAGCGGCATCGTCACCGTCTCGAACTTCATCCGCTCATTCCAGAAGTGAGTGGTCTCGTAGCCCTGCGTTGCGCCGAACCACATCTCGACCGGCTGGTCGAAGACGCCGACGATGCCCGTGCCGGGATGCGTCTGCAGCCGTTGGCCGACGAGCTTCGAGCGGCGGCCGATCCCGTTGTCGAGAAGGATGAGTGGGGTCTGAATGGCGCTAGCGGCGACGATGACGGCGTGTTTTGCGCGCACGCGGAGCTCGGGGCCGATCGTTTTCGTGAGCCGGTCGCCGAATCGCCCGGCGACGCCGACGGCGCGGGACCCGTCGCGGAGAATTTTTTGGGCGGCGCAATTGGCGTAAAGCCTTGCTCCCGCTCTGATGGCCCGCGGGATATACGAATTGTTCATGCTTTGTCGTCGCGCGGTCGGACAGCCTTGGTTGCAATGGGCGGAGCCGACGCAGCCTTGCACGTTGCGCCGGATCTCGTTGCCGGTGAGCCCGAGAGCTCGGACGCCGGCCCGCATCAACTTGGAGTTGTTGCCGAGCACGTCTTCGGGGGCGCGATCCACGAAGAGCTCCCGATCGAGTGTGTCGTAGACACGCGTGAGCTCGTCGAACGACAGCATGTCCGAGAGGCCATGTTCCGTGCGCCAGATACGGTGGATGGGCTCGGGAAGGCGGTGGATGATCGCGCCGTTGATGGCGGTCGTTCCGCCGACGCAGGAGCCTTGCAGCACCGGGGTGAAGGCGCGCCCTTTGGCGACTTGGAACCCCATGCCTCGCCAAACGCGTTTGAACGCGGTGTACATGTCGCTGCGAAGCTCTTCGGTCGGAACGTGCGGCCCCTCCTCGAGGATCACGACGTCGACGCCCGCCTCGGTGAGGACGCGTGCCGCTGCGGCTCCAGCGGCGCCGCTGCCGATGATGACGACGTCGGCCGCGTCCTCCACGACGCGCCGCCCGGCCACGTCCTTGAGCTGAACGAGGGTCCCGTTCATCGCGGCGGCTCTGGTGAAGCGACGCGCGCCCACTCGGGAGGGGTCGCGTCGATCGGGTGGATGCCGAGCGCTCCCTGCACGGCGGGAAGCCCACAAAACCCCAGGCAGCCGATGGTCTTGAAGAGCAATGGCGCCTCGCGGACGATGTAAAAGCGGCTGGTGCGCAGGCGATCGATGACGGCCAAACGGGCGCTCTGTTCGAGTCCCAAAAACGTGCGAAACCGCCGGAGCAAGAAAAGCGGAGAGAGCATGATCATCCAGAGACATGCGCGAAGTCCGATGATGAATTCGAGCGGAGCATGCTCGAGAAGATCGTCGATGAAGCGATGCATCGGCACATCGGCAGCTCCCATCGGCATCTGCCGGTCCACGCCTGCGGGGATCAGCGTCTCGAACACGCGCAGCAGCCAGCGACGCTCGAAACGCAGCATCCGCGCGAGGCTTCCACGCGCGGGATCACCCGGTGGCGCGAGGGCAAAGGTCCCGGTGGAACGTGTCGAGGCGTCAGTCCTGAGTCCGCTTATCGCCATGACCCTCCGGTGGTTGACCCCTAGCCGAGAACCTGCGTAGTATCACCCAAACTTTCGGTGAATGCGATGTCGGGGGCGGAAACGACTCTTGCCGCGGTGGGATTGCGGATCGACGCCGGCGGCGAAGACGACCTGCTCCGCTTGCCCGCGGGATACGTTCGGCAGCGGGTGCTAGAGCACAAGCTCGTCGTCTTGCGCGGATTTCGTGCACTGACGGCCGACGAATTCCTCGTCTTTGCGCGAGGTTTCGATCCAGCGGGGTCCCGTCTGCTCGAATGGCCGACCGGACCCATCATGAATGTGGTCATCGATCCCGATGCCGTAAGTTACCTCTTCTCACGCGAGAGAGTCCTATTTCATTGGGACGGGCACTTCGACGTCGAGCCGAGCTATCTGGTGTTCCAATCCATCCAAGCGCCGCGGCGGGGAGGGGCGACTCTCTTCGTCGATGCGGCCAAGGTGTGGGATCTCGCGGACGACGAACGCAGGCGAACTTGGGAGGAGAC
>DASWDH010000101.1:0-11665 GCA_036395495.1 Polyangiaceae bacterium | reverse complement strand
ATCTTCTCGCGCGTGTGGGCGGCTCCCCCGCCCTTGATGAGGTTGAGCTCGGCGTCGACCTCATCGGCTCCATCCACCGTTACGGCAATGTCCCAGGGGCCGTCGCCGGCAAGAAGCGGAATCCCCCACTTCTCCGCGTCGACGCGACTCGCTTCAGAAGTGGGGACCGCTTGGAAGCTCCGGCCGGCTTGGACCAAAGCGCCGACCTCGGCGATCAAGAGCCGCGCCGTGGATCCGGAACCAAGTCCCAGAACACCGCTTTGCGGCAGCTCGGCCACGGCGGCATGGGCTGCGTTCGCTTTCGCCTCGTCTTGGTCCATCGTGCGAGGGGATTACCATTTTCACGTGCCTAAGTCCCCCCGACCGGATCCGCCGCGCCTTGCCAAGAGGCTCCCCAGGCCATCGAAGGGGTGGACCGCGCCAGGCCAATGCGACCGGAAGGATCGATCAGAATGATACCGCCCGTCGCACCCACGCGGGCGGAGAGCCGCTCGATGGCGCGACGAGCGGCGCTCTCCGGTGCGAGGCCGCCGCGCATGTCGTCGACCGCGCTCTTCGAGAGACACAGACGCATGATCCCTTCACCGTGTCCGGTCGCAGAGGCGCCACCTGCTTCGTCGTCGGCAAATGTGCCGGCGCCGACGATCGGCGAGTCGCCGACGCGGCCGCTCTTCTTGCCCAACGTTCCCCCCGTGCTCGTGGCGGCCGCGACGAGACCATAACGGTCCCGGGCGACGGCGCCGACGGTGCCGGTTGGCGCCGCACTTGCGGCAAGGGCGCCTCTCTTGAACTCCTCCCATTTTCGGCGTGCCCGCTCGGTCGTCATCGCCTCGACGGTGGAAGGTTCGAAGCCGACCCCGCGCGCGAAAGAGGCGGCACCTTCTCCGGCATAGAGAACGTGCCGACCTTCGTTCAGCACGGCACGAGCGATGTCGACGGGATTGCGGAAAGGGGGCAGTGCGCACACCGCGCCCACTCGCATCGACGAGCCCTCCATGATGGAAGCATCGAGTTCGATGAGACCCTCTTGGGTGAGGCATGCGCCCGTTCCTGCGTTGAAGAGAGGGTCATCCTCGAGGACGTGCACCGCGGCCTGCACCGCGTCGAGCGCCGAACCCGAACCCGCCAGGACGAAGCCGGCAGCTTGCGCCGCCTTGCGGCACCCCTCGATGCGGGCCGCATCGTGATCGGAGCGGCCCGCTCCTCCGTGGACCAGGATGACCCACCCCTTCGTCCAGCGCGCCGAGCCCCCATCACCCGGGCCGGACCATGATTCCTTCACGACCATGCGCCACTCCGGTGCAGTGCAAATGCATCGCCGAAGAGAAGAGCTGGGGGCACGAGGAGCGCGACCGCATGCATGCGGTCGGCAGCCACGAGGTGGAAAATCGTGACCGACGAGGCGGCGACGCCGAGCGCCACCAACGAACGTCGCAAGCCCGATTCCCGAGCGACGGCCCAGAGCGGAAAGCCGAGCGCGGACAGCGCGAGTGCGAGCACCGTCGCCACGCGCGGGGCCGGGCTTTCCACCAGCGTCCGCCCGAGCGCCGGTGCGGTCGAGCTGAGCTCTCCGGTCGAGCGTACGACGATACCTCGCGTCGTCTCCAGCCAAGCGCCACCTTGAGCTACCCAGCTCTCTCCCGATGAACTCGCGCGCGGAAAGAGCGGGGCGAGATCGACACGTCGCACGAGCGCCAAAATCGCGCCGGCCACGCCGATGGCCGAGCCGCCCACCAGGGGACCGAGCGCTGCTTTCACCGGCGCAACCCCCGCCGCGCCGAGTGCCCGCATCTCCCCACGTGATCGCGCCTGTTCGGTCGCGATGAATGCCGCGCCTCCGCCGGCGAGCGACGACAGAGCAGCCAGGCGACCCAGCCGCCCGGCGAGCGTGCTCATCGCATCGTCGGTACTGATCATGACGACGAAGACAAGGGCACCGAGAGCGATGCCGAGCCCGAGGGTCCGTCGTGCGAGGAGCCAGTCGTAAGCGGTCAAGTCCAAGTTCATCGTGAACCGAAGTGACCGCCCGCGCATCCCCTCGTGGCGATCAGGAAGTCGAATTTGCCACGCGCTTCGCGCGTGCTAGTTTCGGCACACCGCCTGTGAGTTTGGGGTTTCGACCCCGGGAATGGTCCGATGGAGGAGCACCTCCATACCATGGGCAAAGGAAACCGGGACCCCTCGGGGTCCCAACCTAGTCGAACACCCGCCGATCAAAACCGCCCACTTCGAAGGACGGAAACGGGTGCCGGTCTACGCCGGAGGAGGGATAGTCACCATGCAGAGTACCTGTGGCCCTAACCTGGAGGCTGGACAAGGGTAGCCGACTGTCCTGGGGCTCGCGCCGCCACGTGGCGAGCGAGTCCACGAGTCCCTCGAGGTATGGGGCCCGGAAATCGGCGGGCCGGGTGGCGCCAAAAGAGGCCGCCCGGCCCGTTTTTCGTTTTACCTCAGCGCGCCTTGAGCACGGGTTGGCCCCGCGCGACGCCCGCTTCTGGTTCGACCCGCTCGACCCGAATGGCCGTATCGACGCCGTGGCCGTAGGCGAGCAGGGTTCCGGTGAAGCGCACCTGGCGGCCGTCGGTTTGCCGGGTGACTGCAACCGACCGACGCGCGCGTCCGACGTCCTCCGCCCAGCGCGCCAACCAATCCTGCAGGGCGACGTTCGGCACCACGATGACCAGCCGGACCGGCAAAGTCGGTGGGCGGTCGAGCGATGCCGCTGCAAGCGCTGGAAAGCCGCGCACGTCCCGGCAAACGAGGGGACGCGGCGGGTCCTCGCCCTGCCATAGAAAACCCTTCGGGCTTCGAATCGCCCGCTCCATAGCGAGCAAACTAGCACGTCCGCAGGGCGTGCCGGACGGCCTTGCAGAGTTTGGCAGAAGCAGCCTAAATGAACGCGCGACCGTGGCCGATCCGCCGATCAGCGAAGATTCCCTCTTCGGCGGCCGCGTCAGGCTCTTTCAACCGAGCCGAGGGTCTGGTTACCGCGCCAATGTGGACGCCATCCTGCTCGGGGCCTTCGCGGCGGAGGGTCGCCGCGTACGCCTCGCCGTCGACCTCGGATCCGGTGTGGGCGCGGTGGGCCTCACCCTCTTTCACTTCGCCGCTGCCGAGCGGGTCGACTTCATCGAGCGCGAGCCCGCGCTCGTCGCCCTCTGCCAAGACAACTTGAAGGCCAATGGCCACCAAGGCCGCGGTCGCGTGCGCGTCGGGGACTTGAACCGACCGTTGTCTTCGATCGCTCCCGAGATCCTGCACGCGGCAGGCCTGGTCGTTGCAAATCCTCCGTACGTCGCGCCCGAGCGCGATGGTCGCGCCGACGGTCGCCGTCCCTCGGGTCGCCTCGAGGCCCGAAGGGGGGACCTCGTGCCTTTCGTTCGAGCGGCCGCCGAAGCGCTCGGACGGCGAGGTCGCGCGTGCATGGTGTACCCCGCTCACGCCCTTCTCGAGCTGACCACCGCCGCACGAAAGGTGGGACTCGAACCGAAGCGGCTGCGATTCGTGCATGGAAAAGCGACGCGGCCCGCGCGTGTCGCGCTCGTCGAGCTCGCCCTCGCCAGGCCGGGCGGGCTGGTGGTGCAGCTCCCGCTCATCGAAACCGACGCCGCGGGGCACCCGACGCCCGAGCTCACGAACATCCTCGGGCACGCGTCAGGATGACCGATCGGCGTCCCCGGCGAGCAGGCGATCCAGCGTGATGGCGCACGCTGCACGAACGCTGAGGTGGTTGTAATCGTCGGCGCTCGTTCCGCGGATCGGCGCAAGGCGCACGTCGGCGGTTTCCAGAAGCGACGGAGCGATACCCCACCCGGTGCCGAAGAGGATCAACGACGCTTTCGAGGTCGCCGCGATGCGTGCGCGCGCACCGCCATAGCCCAAGGCGCCGGCCGCATCTCGGCGGGCGCTCGTCGTATAGAGGTCGACCTCGGAGCGACCACCGAGAGCTGCATACGCATCTTCGACCGCAGGCACGATCTGCAGGAGCGCCATGGCCGGCTCGCGGGTGGGAATGCGGAGAGCGCCCGAGCCACTCACCCAATGCGCCTTGACGCGCTGGGCGAGCTCACGCTGCGCAGCAACGGGATGTACGATGAAAACCGCACAGACTCCATAGGTGCGCGCGGTTCGAGCGATATCGTGCAGGTCCAGATTGGTGATCGCCGTCGTGATCAGGGCCCCCTGTCGGTCGAGCACCGGATAGTGGACCAACGCCACGGCGAGCCGGTTCATCGGTGCCGGCGCTCGCCTTGGGTATCCCTGGCGATTTCGAGCAAATCCGGGCGGCGCGACCGCGTCCGCTCGTAGGCTTGCTCTCGGCGATAGCGAGCGATTTCGCCGTGGTTGCCGCTCATCAGGACCTCGGGCACGGCGAGCCCTCGAAAATCGAGCGGTCTCGTGTAGTGCGGGTACTCGAGCAGACCGCCGCTGTTCGGGCTGTGGGATTCTTCGTGGGTGCTCGCCTCGTTGCCAAGGACGCCCGGCAACAGGCGAGCGACTCCCTCGATGATCGCCATCGCCGCCACTTCTCCCCCGGTCAGCACGAAATCGCCGAGGGAGATCTCCTCGTCGACGAAGGAACGAACTCGTTCGTCAAAACCTTCGTAGCGGCCACAGATCAAGGTGAGCGAGGGCCGCTCGGCAAGCTGGTGCAGCACGGTCTGCGAGAGCGGTCGGCCCTGCGGCGTCAGAAGAACGCGGTGGGCCTTCAGGCCACCCTCGCGATCGTCGTCGAGCGACTCGATACAGCCGACGAGGCAATCGACGCGCATCACCATCCCCGAGCCTCCGCCGTACGGCGTGTCGTCTACCTTGAGGTGACGACCGATCCCGAACTGCCGCGGGCTGCGGGTCCTCACGCGGATGACGCCACTCGCCGCAGCTCGGCCGACGAGCGTCGTCTCCAGAAACGGACCGAAAAGTTCGGGAAAGAGCGAGACGATGTCAATCTGCATCGGACCGCTCCGTCACGACGCCGCGCAAGAACTCGAGCCCCTCGTTTCGCAGTACCACCTGATCGAGGCTCGTGTCGACGCGCTCGACGAAGTCCTCGACGAGCGGGATCTCGGCGCGCTGCTTCGGCGGGTCGTCGAGCTGAACGACGAGCACCTCGGTGCTCGGATACGTCGCGAGATCGACGATCGTACCGAGCTCCCCGCTCGGTCCCACGAGCCGTGCGCCGATGACGTCACACACGTAAAACTCCCCCTCGGGTAGAGGGGGGAACTCGTCGCGCCGCACGCAGAGTGTGCTGCCGCGAAGGGGCTCGGCTGCGTCGCGATCGTCGATGCCGCCGAATTTGATCAACATGTGCCCGGTGTCCGCTCCGCGGATCGATTCCAACTGCATGGTTTCTTCGCGGCCATCGCGCCGTCGAACGAGGACTTCTCGCCTCGAGGCGAGCAGATCGGAGTCGGTGTTGTACACCTTGACGCGGACTTCGCCCCACACGCCGTGTGGGCGCGCAATCTCGGCAAGCGCGACCCATCGAACTTCGCCCATGGAGAGCTGAATCAGTCGACGATGTCGAGATGAGAGCGACGACCGAGCTTCGTCGAGGCGGCAGTCAAGATCGTGCGCATGGACTGGGCGGTGCGCCCTTCTCTTCCGATGACCTTGCCGACGTCGTCTTTGGCGACGCGCAACTCGATGAGCAGGTTGTGCTCACCTTCGATTTCGGTCACTTCGACAGCTTCGGGGTCATCGACAAGGGCTTTGGCGATGGTCTCGATCAGTTCTTTCAACGCCATGCTCCGCCTCCGCTTCCACCGCAGTTCGAGAGTGATCCGAATCCACCCTCGCGAGCACTGGGAGGCCTGCCAGTCCTTAGGACGACTTTTCGGTAACGCGACCCTTCGGCGATGACGCGGCGACCTCGGTCACCTTGGATTGCCGTTTGAGCAAACGCTCGACCGTGTGGGACGGCTGTGCGCCGCGGCCACGCCAATAGTCGAGCCGCTCTCGGTTCAGGACCAAGGCACCCGGGTCTCCGGTCGGGTCGTAAGTTCCAATTTTCTCGATAAAACGACCCCCGCGGGGGCTGCGCTGATCGGCCACGACGACGCGGTACTGGGGCGCCTTCTTGGCGCCGACGCGGCTCAAACGTATGTGAACGGCCATCGACTATCCTTCGTCCCGCTTTCAAGGCCCCTATCCGCGAGCTTAGCACTGCGAGATCCAAGCGCCAGGCTAACTAGGGCCCCACTTGCAAGGCGGCGCAACCTACGCCACGTCATTCGCAAGGTCAAGCGTTCAGCGTGAAGGCCGCGCCGAGTCATGCGAATCGCAGGCGGGCCGCAGGCCGCGCCGAGGTCATGCGATGAGCTCGTGATCGATGGGCTCGCCCATCGCAACCCGTCGCCAGGACCTTATGGTACTCTCGCCTCGTGAGTGTCCCGTCGGAGAAGCTACTCAAGGTCTGCGAGGACATCATCGCTCCCCTGATCCACGCCGACGGCGGAGAACTCTTCGTCGTATCGATCGAGCCGGACAGCATTACCCTTCACTTGGCGGGCAAATGCGCCGGCTGCCCGGGCGCCAGCTTGACGCAGAAAACCATTATCGAGCCGGCCATTCACGCACTAGCGCCGCTCATGCGGGTGGTCGTCACGTCCGGTTTTCAGGTGCCCGCGGGGGCATCGGTCGTACCTCGAGCGCAGACCGCGTAGATCCGGTCTACTTCTTCTTCGCGGGAGGCGGCGCCACCGGAGCCGGTCCTGCGGGCGGCGTTGCGTGGGCCCGACCCGTGTAGGCGTCGGCAGCCGATGCATTGGGGTCGACGGTCGGCCCTCCCCGCGTCACAGCGGAAATCGTGGGGTCGATCGCGCCCTCGTTGTCTTTATTCGCCGCTCGGAACGCGGCTAGGCGGGTTGCCGTAGCCTTCTCTTGATAGACGAGTCCGACGATATTTTCGTAAGAGCGATCGATAGCGCGCACGTGCGTCGTCGCGTCGCCCCAATCCACTTCGGTGGCATTGCGGCCACGTGCCGGATCTTCCGACAAGAGGCGCCCGGCGACACCGAAACGCTTGGTCAGCACGGCGACCGCCTCTTTGTAGCTGGCGCCCATGTCGCCTTCCTTCTTCAGGGGCAGCGCGTCGTAGATCTTCCAGAGCCGCTTGCCGACGAAAAAGAAGTAACGCGTCACACCCTGACGCGTCAGCGACATCATCGTTTCATTGTTCTTGTAATTGTACTCTCCCTTGAGAGGCGTGTTGTCGATACCGGTGGGCAGAGTGCCGAAGACAACCTCGCTGCGCACGAACGCTGCTTTCTGCTCGGCAAGCGCGGCGTCGACCTCCTTCATTTTCGGTCCGATCGACGTCATCTTGTAGATGGGCACGTAGTCCTGATCGAACACTTTGTTATAGAATTCGACCACTTCGTTCACGGCCATCCCGAAACGAAGCCCTTCGGGTGTGAGGCGAATGGCTTCCTTCACCGCTGGAGGCGGAGGGAGCTTAGGTGGGACGGCGGCGGCGGATTTGGCGTCCGCTGCGCGCGCGTCGTTGCCAGCCCCTGCTAAGCCCGCAAGCCCAATCGCTACCAGCGAGATAAGCCCAAAACGGCGAAATTGACTCATCGCGTGCCTCCGAAAATTTTTGGTCCACCCATCTTCAGGATGTCACGTACAAACTTAAGACGAGCGACGCTGCTCATCGATGGAACCTGAATAGCTCTTTTAACGCCGTTTTCGTTGATAGGCACTACACTTTCTTGAAAGACGCACCATTCGCGAGCCCTCACCAGCTCTGGTACTGTGTCGTACAACCTGAGTGAGCCAGAAAGACTCGACGACTTGCGCTTCCTTTGTGTCCCGTTTTCCTTGTACTTCTCGGTCTGCTTCGTTGCGCTCGCCTGCAGTGGAACGCCGAGACCCCCGCCGGTGGTCGAGCACTTCCCTCCTTACATCGGGGAGGCGACCAGACTCTTCGACGATAGGATCGACCCGACGGCCGTCGGACTGGCCGACGTCGCCACCAGGCCCCGAAGCGATCCGGTCTTGAAGGCGCGCACGCAGAACGCCGAAGCTGTCGCCAGGATGCGAGTCGCGACCGTGACCGTCGACTTCGCACTGGGCAGGCCCATCTACCACCTGACGCTCACCTTCGTGGACGGCGCGCTCGTCAGGCGGAGCGGATTCGCCGACAATCACGTGGAGATTTCGATCCGTTCGGATTCGCCTGCGTTCGGCGTCGTCAAGTGGCTCGATAGCAGGCTCATCGGGCGCACCTTCATCGGCTTCGTCCACCGCTTCAACGATCCGATCCTCGACGGGGGACCTTGGGTCGAGCCTCGGGTGGCGCTGCGGTTCCATCTCGCGTCGGACAATACCGACGTGCTCGCCGCCGTGCGCGAAGCCAAGATGCTGGCCGAGGTTTCCAGCCAGTAACGCGGGATATTGACCGGACGCGCACAAAGCTACAGTCTAGCGAAACTTCATGAGCTCCGTCGAAATCAAGTCCCCCCGCGAGATCGCCGCGCTGCGTCGCGCCTGCCAGCTCGCCGCACAAACACTACTGCGGGTTGGGGAGATCATTCGTCCGGGCATCACCACCGACGAGATCAACCGGTTCGTGCACGAAGACACGGTCCGACGGGGCGCCCGTCCGGCGCCGCTCAACTATCACGGGTTCCCGAAAAGCGTGTGCACCTCCATCAACGAGGTCGTATGCCACGGGATCCCCGGCTCTCAGCGTCTCAAAGACGGTGACATCATCAACGTCGATGTGACTTCGATCTATGACGGGTTTCACGGCGATACATCGGCTACGTTCTACGTGGGGCAGCCCTCGAAAGAGGCGTGCCACGTGACGGAGACCGCTCGCCGCTCGCTCGAACTCGGTATCGCGCAGGTACGCGAAGGAGCCCGTCTCGGCGACATCGGCGCCGCCATACAGGAGTTCGCCGAAGGTGAGGGTTGCTCGGTGGTGCGTGCTTTCGTAGGGCACGGCATCGGTCGTCGCTTTCACGAGCCGCCGCAGGTCTCGCACGTGGGCATGCGCGGGTCTGGGCTCCGGCTCAAGGCAGGGATGTGCTTCACGATCGAACCGATGATCAACGTCGGCGGCTACGAGGTCGACATCCTCGAAGATGGGTGGACCGTCATCACGCGCGATGGCTCGTTGTCGGCTCAATTCGAGCACACGCTGGTCGTGACCAAGGATGGATGCGAGATCCTGACCGCGCGCGATCGTCCGCTGCCGGCGAGCGAGCTCTCTGCCGCCGCCGCGATGGCTCACGCCTAGTGTCCTTAGCGCGCCGGAGCGTTGCCTCGTGCGTAGCCAGAATGACGAAATGAACGTCGCCGTGGTCGAATGAGTCATACGGACGGCCGGGGCGTCCCCAGAATCGGAGAAGATCGTCGTCGGCAAGGTTGATGCGATCGTGATTTCCCGCGACATGACAAAGCTTCGTTTGACAGCGTGAGAGCGTGGCCATGATCGTAGCGCTCGAGGTCCTTCTCGCGGCTCTCGTCTTCGATATCGTCGCCCCAATTGAACACCAGCTCGGGGTGAACGACGCCGTTCATCTTTTCCACGAAGCGGGCGGTGAGCTTGCGGAGCTTTCCGTCGTAGCGAGCTTCGTTAGCGAAGTGAAGATCGCTGACCAGTGCAAAGACGAGGTCCATGGCTCGCTCAGAATACCCAAAAAACCCGCGATGCCTTTGCGGCGAGGGCCCCCTCGCGCTAGCGTGACGGCGTGTTCGGGTTTTCTTTTGGCGAGATGCTGGTGCTCGGCGTGGTGGCCATCGTCGTGGTCGGCCCCCGCAACCTGCCGTCTCTCATGCGGACGGCCGGCCAGCTCATCTACCGCATCCGCAAGATGGCCATGGACATTCGGACCGAGAGCGGCATCGACGAGATTCTGGATGCCGAGGGGATCCGGTCGGAGATCGACAACTTCAAACGGCTTGCATCGGGCGCGATATCGCCCGATGAGCTTTCGCCCAATGTCGTCCCCGATCGAGAGCGAGAGTACCCCCGCGTCGGCTGCGACAGTTACCGCGCCCTTTCCGAGGACCTCCTCCCGTATGTGCCGCGTCCCGAGCCGCCGGTTCTGGGTTCCTCACCTGGGCCGGGCATCTCCGAGCTATCGGCCGGACCGGTCGCTGCGACCTCGGCTGCCGTTCCCGCCGTCCCGAATTCTGTCCCGTCGACGAACGGTGCCGGCCACAAAAGCTGACCCGAGATGCGCCTGTACCCCGACAAGGTCCGAATGCACCTACGCGGAACCTTTTGCGCATTCGCGGCAGGGTCAATCATCGCCTGGCCATGTCGCGACGCAATCAGGGCTTGGTCCTACCGCACATTCGTCGACGGCTCGCGCGACGCCTTGACCCTCGTGTCACCGCGCGACGCGTTCGGGTGGTACTTGCACCTGTCGCTGATCGGCGGCTTCTTGTTCGCCATCGTCCACGAGCTCTGGGCTCTTCACCGACGAAACTAGTGAAAGCTGACCCCAGATGACCCAGGTCCTCGAGCAGGGAAAGGAAAAGAGTTTGCCCCCCGGTGACGGGAAGAAGATGACGATCTGGGAGCATCTGGACGAGCTCCGAGCGCGGCTCATCCGAGCGATCGTCGCGTACGTGATCGGCGCGAGCCTCGCGTGGACGTACCGCGATCCGATCCTGGCCTGGCTTTGGAAACCGTTTGCCGAGTCCTGGAAGGCCCAGAACATCGAAGGCGATCCGACGCTGAACTTCGCCGCGCCGAGCGACGCGTTCAAAGCTTATTTGAAGTTGTCGCTCATGGCGGGGTTGCTGTTTGCTGCACCCGTCATTTTCTATCAGTTGTGGGCTTTCGTCGCGCCGGGACTCTACAAGAAGGAGAAGAAGATCGTCCTTCCGTTCGTCTTCTTCTCCACGGTTCTCTTCGTGGGGGGTGGCCTCTTCGGTTGGCGCATCGCCTTCCCGGTGACGTTCAACTATTTCTTGGAGCTAGCGAAACAGGCGCCGGCGGCCGGCGTCCATATCCGTCCCGTCGTCATGATGGGCGAGTACCTCGATTTCGTCAGCCAGATGCTGCTCGCATTCGGCATCGTCTTCGAGCTGCCGCTCTTCATCTTGTTCCTCTCCATTGCCGGTATCGTCAATTACCTCCAGCTTCTGCGATTCGGACGGTGGTTCGTGCTGGTCGCCTTCACCGTCGGCGCCATCATCACGCCGCCCGACACGACCAGCCAAATCGTGATGAGCGTGCCGCTCATCTTGCTGTATTTCGTGTCGATCGGCCTGGCTTATCTGTTTGGCAAGCGGCCTTCCAAAGAGGAGCTCGACCGCGATCGCGCCGAAAGGGCCGCCAAACGCGCGGCGAAGAAAGCCGAGCGCGAAGCCAAACGCCAGCGCACGAAAAAGGGCGGTAACGAAGAGTGATCAACGCGCATAGGGTTCGCCGCGCAAGATGGTGACCGCGCGGTAGAGCTGCTCGGCGAGGATCAATCGAGCTAGTCGGTGGGGCAGTGTCATCGAAGAGAGGCTGAGCCTTTCGTGCGCCTGGGCCAGCACCGCGGGTGGCAACCCGTCCGCCCCGCCAACCAGAAAGACGAGGTGCCCTTTGCCTTGGCTCGTTCGAGCGTCGAGCCAACGGGCGAAGGCTTGACTCGTGCGCGCCGAGCCGGCCACGTCGAGGGCGACGACGTGGGCGGAAGGAGGGAGTCGCCTTTCG
>DASWDH010000100.1:0-6903 GCA_036395495.1 Polyangiaceae bacterium | reverse complement strand
AGGGATCGTGTACTTGGCCGGATTGGGGCCGGTGAACGAGGGGACCCCGATGAACTTGTACTGTTTCAAGGGGGGCGGGCTCGGACGCATCGTCGATCGGCGACCCTCTTTGCGGCCCTTTGCGGCCTTGCGTTCCGGCTTCGTCGTCGCGACGGGCGCACCACCGGCCGCTTGGGCTCCTGACGACGCCGATGTACCCGCTTTGGGGCCGGCAGGCGCTTTCGCCTCCGGCGACCCCTTGCCAACCGTCGTCGTGGCCCCTTTGGAGGCCCCCTTATTCTGGGCCACGCTCTGCTTGCTGACCGCGCTCCTGGGGCTGCGCTCCGGCTTGGCGCTCTTTTTCGCCAAACCCCTCACCACGCTCTTCGACTGCGCTTTGCCCTGCTTCGAGGCCTTGTTCTTGGTTTTCGTGGAGCGGGGCTGAGTTGCGGAGCGCTTTTTCTTCTTCTCGGCGCGGGCGTGTCGGGCCGGCATGGGTTGGATTAACTCTCTCTCGGTAGTGTCTCGTAAGAATTAGCGAAAACACGAGCTCGCCGCACGCGTGTCGGGCAGTCAAAGCGCCGGCGCATGCTAGCGACGTACCGTCACATACGTCAAGGCGGAAAACACATTCGGCGGCCCATCTCACGGTACGCGCCGTCTCCTCAGGCAGTTGAATGAGTCGGTGCGCCCTTCGACGCGCCTCGAGGGTATACGTGGGGGCCGATGCTCGTCGAGCTTCGCGTCCGAAATTTCGTACTTATCGAGCAGCTCGATCTGCGGCTGGAGAGCGGCTTCAACGTGCTCACCGGCGAGACCGGCGCCGGTAAATCCATTGTGATCGGGGCTTTGGGTTTGGTCCTCGGCGGTAGAGCCGCCCCCGACCTCGTGCGGCCCGGTGCGGACGAGGCCGAGGTCGAGGCCCTGTTCGACGTTTCCGCTGCGCCCCGCGCGCGCGACCGGCTGGCCGAAGCGGGCCTCGACACCGGCGAGGAGGTCGTCTTGCGGCGCGTTGTGCAGGCCGGCGGCCGATCGCGAGCGTATTGCAATGGGCGGCTCTGCACCGCCAACCAGCTGTCCGAGCTCGCGGCCGAGCTCGTCGATATCTCGTCCCAGCACCAGAGCGTGTCGCTCACCGACCCGGCGACGCACCTCGTCTACCTCGACGCGTTCGCCCAACTCGAGGGGGAGCGCGCCCGCCTCGCGGCCGAGGTCGACGAGCTCGTCGCGCGATCCAAGCGGGTATCCGAGCTCGCGCAAATCGAACAAAAACGCGAAGAGCGCGAGGCCTTTCTCCGCTTTCAGCTAGCAGCCATCGACGAAGTGAGCCCGGCGCGCGACGAGACGGTGCAGATCGAAGCCGAGCGTTCGCGGTTGCGGCATGCGGAGCGTCTGGGACAAGTGACGCGCGGGGCCGCCGACCGCCTCTACGACAAAGACGGAGCGATCTGCGACGAGCTGGCGCGCATCGGCAGTGAACTCGCAGCGATGCGCGAGCTCGACGCTCGACTCGACCCTCTCGCGCAGGCCGTCGAATCGGCCCGCAGCGAGCTTGGCGATGCGGCCCGAGCCCTCGGGCGCTACGCCGATGGGATCGAAGCCGATCCCGGGCGGCTCGCCGAGGTCGAAGAGCGTCTTTTCGCGATCCACAAGCTGATGCGCCAACACGGAGGGGACGTTGCGTCGGTCCTCGCCGCGCGCGAACGGATGGCCGAGGAAATCGAGTCGCTCGCCGGAGCGAGCGACCGCCTCGCGACGGAAAGAGCCGAGTTCGCCGACCTCTTGGCCAAGGCGGCCCAGCTGGCCCGTGGGCTGTCGTCTGCGCGCAAGAAAGCGGCCATCCAGCTCGGAGAGGCCATCGGCAAGGAGTTGGAAGGGCTCGGCATGGGACGTGCGCGGGTCGTGGTGGAAGTCGCACCCCAGAGGGGAGGCGGCGAGCTCGAGGTCGAAGGCGCCCGCCTCGGGCGCGACGGCATCGATCGCGTCGAGTTTCTCATCGCGCCGAACCCCGGCGTCGAGCCGCGTCCGCTGCGTCGTATTGCTTCGGGCGGCGAGCTGTCACGTGCCCTTCTGGCGCTCAAGCGTGCGCTCGCCGACGGTGGACCGGCCGGTCTTTACGTCTTCGACGAGGTCGACGCCGGCGTTGGCGGCGCCGTAGCGGAGCGCATCGGACGTGCGATCGCGGACGTGGCCCGCCATCGGCAAGTGCTTTGCATCACCCACCTCGCTTCGATCGCCGCCTTCGCCCATGCTCATTTCGTCGTTCAGAAACACGAGCAAAATGGGCTCGCGACGACGCTGGTTCGCCGTACGACCAGCAAAGACCGCCCCACCGAGCTCGCGCGCATGATTGCGGGTGCCAAGGTGACCGCCGCCGCGCGGCAGGCAGCGGAAGAAATGCTTCGACGCGCTCATCGCTGAGCGCCCCCGTTGCGGCTCAAAAATTTGGCCCTGCCATCAGGGCTCCGCTAGCAAAGGTGTCGTGCGCTGCGCTTCTATCGGCATTTTGGCTGCATTTCTCACATTGACGTCGCCCGACGGCGCCGCGCCTGCGCCTCGCAGCGTCGCTCCTGCCGCTCCGGCGCTTTCCATCGGCTCGCCGAACCAGGGGCGTCTCGACGGCGGCACGCGGCTGGCGGAGGCGCCGTACCTCCGCGTCGTTCCGTACTATTCCGGCTCCAACGCGCGCTGGGGCTTGCCGTCGCTGGTCGGATTGCTCGACCGCGCCGCGCGCCGCGTCGCGCGGCGATTCCCGGACGCCGTTCTTTCGGTCGGCGATTTGTCGCGTCAAGGGGGAGGGGAGCTCGATCGGCACCATTCGCACGAGAGTGGGCGTGACGCCGACGTCGGCTTCTACTTTCGCAGCCCCACGAAAAAAACTCTTTTGCCGAGCCGCTTCGTGGCGGTTGCCCTCGATGGAGGCTCTCGCGGCGTGCCGGGGGCGGTTTTCGACGATGCGCGCAACTGGGCGCTCGTCGAGGCGTTGGTGGACGATTCGTCTACTCGCGTATCGCAGATCTTCGTCGCTTCGCACATTCGCGCCAGGCTCCTGCGCTACGCCGAGCAGACCGGCGTGTCGCGCCCTCTTCGCGAGCGCGCCGCCGAGGTGATGATGCAGCCGCGCCGCGCGTCCCACCACGACGATCACTTCCACGTTCGCATCGCTTGTCCGCGCAGCCAACACGGGACCTGCGTAGAAGACGCCATCGTACATACGCCGCGGGTGCGCCCCCCCATTGCGCGGGGCCGCCAGCGCACCGGCCTCGACCGCCGCGCCAGGATTTCCCCGCCGCCCCTGCCGAGCCGGCCGGACGGCGCCGTCGCGACCGAAACCGAGTCGCTCGACGCGGAGCGAAGCCCGCGCCGAGTCACCGCAGCGCAGGCGGGGCAAAGCCCGCGCCGAGTCGCCGAAACGAATATCATGGAGACGCTCGGATCCGTCGTCGATGCGCCGCGACCCTTGGCAAACGCTACCGGGGTCGATAACGTGGAACGTTAGCGATGGAACTTCGCGACCGGCTCCCCGGGTGGGTCCGGGGTCGGGGCCAGTGGGGTCCTCGCGACGTGGATCATGCGCGCGCGTTTGGACTCGGATTTTTCGAAGAGCGGCGCCGTCGCGAGGGTGCTCGTCGCCGACGATGACCCTGTGAATCGGCAGCTCATCGAGGAGGTCTGTCGCTCGGAAGGGTTCGAGGTCGAAGGCGCCGATACCGGCGATGCCGCCTTGGATGCAGCGCGCCATCGTGCGTTCGACCTGCTCCTGCTCGACGCCGCGATGCCCGGCATGAATGGGCTCGAAGTTTGTCGTGCCCTGAAAGCCGACCCCGAAACGGCGACGATTCCGATCATCATCGTTACCGCGAGCGCCGAGGACGCGGTCCGCGACCGCGCGACCGAGCTCGGCGCCGCCGCTTTCATCACCAAGCCTTTCCACATTTTCGAGCTCACGCAGAAGATGCGAGCCGCCCTGCGGGTCAGGTCGCATGACGGCGAGCCGCCGACGGCTCCCCATATTCGCATGCGCCGGGAACGTGCCGACGCCCTGTCGGCCCTGCCCTCGCCTTCGACCCTGCGCGCTCACCTCCAGCGAGAAATCGACGCCTGCGGTCGCGCTGGAAAACCGGTGGTGTGTGCCGTGGTTCGGCTCGAAAACCAGGAGCACCTCAATGCGACGGTGGGACGCTCGTCAACGGACGCGCTGCTCGGCGGCGCAGTGCTCGAGCTGACGACCGCGCTTGCCGGCCGCGTCGTCCGGGGCGACGTGGACGAGGTGGTCGTCGTGCCGACCGAGGAGCAGTTACCCACGCTGGCCGCGATCGCCGCCAACGTGGCAGGCAACGGGCGCCTCGGCGCGGGCGTCTCGCTCGCGGTCGAAGTCTCCGTTCGGTGGGGAGCGGCCATCGCAGACCCCAATGCCACCGACCCCGAACAGCTGATCGCCGGCGCCCGCGCCGCGCTCGAAAAGGCACAGCGCGCGGGCGAGCCAGGGGGCATCGACCGCACGCTCGGCAGCTCCTGAAAAACGCAATCGAGCTCAGGGCCCGGATCTGGTACGCCCTCGGCATGGGCGACAGGCTCGGAGTCGAAGTTCGCGCGATGCGCGTCGGAGGGGTCGAGACGGTGCTGCCCGACTATCACTCGCGGGACGCGGCGGGAGTGGACTTGCCGGCGGCGGTGACCGAAGACGTCGTGATTCCGCCAGGCGGGCGAGCGCTCATCGGTACCGGGTGGTCGTTTGCCATTCCGCCCGGTTTCGAAGGGCAGGTCCGCCCGCGATCGGGGCTCGCCCTCCGGCACGGCGTCACGGTGCTCAACACGCCGGGTACGATCGATGCCGACTATCGGGGCGAGGTCAAAGTGGTGCTGGCCAATTTCGGCGATGGGGACTTCGTCGTCCGTCGCGGCGATCGGATCGCGCAGCTCGTCTTCGCGCCCGTCGCCAAGGCGGCGCTTTCCATCGTGACGTCGCTCGAGGCCACCGATCGCGGCGACGGCGGCTACGGATCCACGGGTACCGCGACTCGTACCTGAGTCAGGCCCCATGGGAATCTTCGTGTTGGCGGCCAGCGGGGAGTGTCTTGGACCGACGGGGCCCACGACGCCCATTGACTTCGGCGGCCAGCAAAATGGCGGCGAGATCGTCCTCGCCTATAATAGCTTGTTTCCGCCAACGGGTGAGGCGTTCGCGCCTTTCGTGCTCGCGCATGAGCTTGGTCACGTGCTCGGCCTTCGAGATTTGGACGACCGGCAACCGGATTGCCAGCTCGGCACGCCAAAGAATCTGATGTGCCAGAGTGCCGCGCTGCAATCGGCCGTGCTCGCGCCGACCCAGTGCGCCACGGCACGGCAAAACGCTCAACCACTTGTCAAAGCCATGTGGGGGATAGACGTGGCTCCATGAACGGTAGCAGCGTACTTGCGATGGGACTCTGCCTGCCGGTTGCCGGCGCACTCTCCTGCGGAGGCAAAACCGATGGAGGTGCGCCGGCGAGCGGCGGCAGTTCTGGCGCGGGAGGGTCGGGCGAGGGGGACGTGACCTTGGATCACGGAAGGGGCCCATTCGTGTCGCCGGTCGTCTCCGAAGGTTACGCGTACGTCGGCGACTGGGATTTCTCACAAATGACGCTCACGTTCATGCCGACGATGTGCGCCCCCTTGCCCAAGGAAGGAGGTAACCGCAGGGTTTTGGTTCCACGATTCAAGCTCGATGTGACCCCCACTACGAACCGGGACTATGCGAACTGCGTTTCACAGGGGCCGTGCTCGGCGCCGGAAGGAGATATCGCCGATCCCGATTCGCGCGCGTGGAACGATCCCGAACGGCAGGATATTCCTGTGCTTGTTTCGCAGGGGCAAGCCGCGACGTACTGCCGATGGATTGGTGGAAGGCTGCCCTCGTGGGCCGAGCTCGCACGCGCCGCGCAAGGGGACGCGGCATTGCCGGGCGTGGCCGCGCTGACCCACGCCGCGATCGATTGCTATGGCCGTAGCTCCGGCGATCCGATGGTGTGCGCGCAGCTCGATCAAATGAACACGGTGCAGATACCGCATCCCAAACTCTACCGCGTTGGCGCAGTGGAGCTCGATCGTGGCCCGGACGGACATCGGGACCTCTTCGGCTTCGCACAGCAGACTCGAAGCTATCCTACGAGCTCAGCGTTTTGTGGGCAGCCCAACGGTACGCGCGACTTTGTCACGACGGATCCGGGGGCGACGCAGCACATCGTCGTGCAGTTCGCCGTAGGAGTGATACACGCCGTGAAAGCCGGCGGCTTTTTCTTCGGCTTGCTCGACGACAGCTCTTCGATCTATCCGGTGACTTTTCGATGCGCATACGAAGGGTAAGTCGTGCGGAGAAAGCGAAGCCGCGCACCGACTTGTCCTGCAGCAACTCAGTTTGCCAAGGACAACTGAGTTGACGTCAATTCGGGCCGCCAATTCAAAAAAACTAGTGAAAGAATGTTCGGTACGTTGCTTGCCCCAGTCATCGTCGGTCCCAAAAAGGGCACCGCGGATGACCTGGACGATGTTGTGGTTTTCCCCGACGGGGAGTTCTTGACCAATGGCTGGCGAGAAGACGGTATCCTCCACTCCTAGCGGACTGAGCTCGGTGCAGGTCGATGTTCTTCGCGCCTTCTTCGAACGCGAACAGGGGTTCTTCGTTACCGGTGGGCGCTCGCAGGCTTCTATCTCCATCATCGCGTCACCGACGATCTCCAGGTGTCGGGCGCCGAACTTAAGGGATTCATCACCGATTTAATCAAACGACTGCGCCGCGCGGCGGCACCCCAGGAACACTAACCAGGAGTCGGCTCAGGCATAAGACGGGGGTGATGGTCGGACGTTTCACTGCGAGCTTGCTGACGCAGCCGGTTGGCAACGTCGGTGCGGCACTACAAGAGGAAGCCTGGGAGGGCGTCAACC
>DASWDH010000099.1:0-11351 GCA_036395495.1 Polyangiaceae bacterium | reverse complement strand
CCGCTTCGCGAATGACGGGCTCGATGAGCTTCGTCACTCGCCCTTCGGTGCCGCGCGACCCATCTTCGGTCAGCAGGTGCACGTCGGCGACGCGGCCGAGCTCGTCGTGCAGGGGCAGGTCGCTGCCCCTTCGGCCGCCGTAGAGGACAATCGGGCGAACGCCTTCGCGCGCGAGTTCGCGCGCGAAGAAGAGCAGCGGCGCGATTCCCACGCCGCCGGCGACGAGAACCGGCCGGTGCCCGGCGGGGCAGGGGGACCATCGATTGCCGAGCGGGAGCAAGAGGTCGAAAGGCTCGCCCGGGGACGCGTGAGCCAAGCGACGGCTGCCTTCCCCCACGATTTTGATGAGAATCGATGGCCGCCGTCCCGCTTCGAGCAGGCTCATGGGTCGCGGAAGCAGCGGCGACTGTCCCCAGGTGGCGCCGCGCACCATCGCGAACTGACCGGCAAAAGCCACGATCTCTTCGCCGGCATCGAAGGTGAGTATGTGATAATTCGGCCCCATCGAATCGCGTCGAAGCAACGGCATCTGCATCAGACGGCGCTTGCTGCATCCGGGGTCGTCGGGCCTGACCACGCTTTTTCTCCTAGCACGACTGTGCTAGGTTTTCGCCGCCTCAGATCTCGACTTCGTCGCGCCCGAGCACCACGTCGCCGGTACGGGGGTCGAGGGCGAGCGCCATTTCGATGGCATCCTCCCAGTTGTCTGCGTAGTAGCGCGGCCGGATGCCGAGAGCGGAAAAGCCAAAGCCGCGGTAGAGGCGAATCGCACTCCGATTGGAGCGGCGGACTTCCAGGAGAATGCTGCGGACTTTTCGCTCGTGCGCGAATGCGATGGCGTGTTCGAGCAGCGCTCGCGCCAGCCCCTGCCGGCGAAAGCCCGGTAAGGTAGCCACGCTGAGGACGTGCAGCTCGTCGGCGACCAGCCAGGCCAACAAAAAAGCTCGCGGCTCGGATCGCTCGTCGCTCGCGCGGGCGACCCAAACGTGCGACCACGATCGCTCGAGCTCGGCGTCGATATTGACCGTGCTTTGCGCGAAGCATGCATGGTCGATGGCGGCGATTGCCTCCGCGTCGACCCCATCGTTTCGCGCAGGGGTGATTACCGCAGCCATGCTCGATGAGATGTACTAAGCAGCGCGCCTTCTCACCAGTCTCGACTGAAGGAACTGATAGAGAATCTTGCACGCGTCGAATGAGCCGACGTCGACGTTGCCGATGATCTCGCGCACGGTTCGCTGCCCGTCGATGGCGTCGAGGATCAGCTGCTCCTGACGGGTGAGCTTTCCCGACCCGAGCGCGTGCAGAGCGACCTCGTCGCGCAGCAGTACCTCGTCGAAGTGAATCGACTCCTCGATCAGCCGCCACTCGTCCACCCGCCGGAACCCCTCCATGACGATGGACGCCACGGGAAGACCGAGCCGCGAGAGCTCCGGTTGGTCGATGGACGTCTTCCAGAAGCCGAAGCGACCTTTTGGCCAGCGAAGCACCTCGTAGATCAGTTCGCTGGTCTGCCGAATGAGCGCGCGACGAAGATCCTCTTCGCTGATGAGACCGAAATTGATGAGCGCCTCGCCGAGCAGCTTCTTCATTCCTATTTCGCGGTTCTTGAGGATGATGTTCAGCTCGTCGCGGGTGATGAGCCCCTCCTCGATCAGATAGCGACCGAGACGAAATTCGTCGGCGGCTCCTTTGCCATGGGCGATGTCCACCAAACCATCGCGAAACAAGATCGTTACCTCGACCTTGCCGTTCGTGATCCTGCAGGTGCCGGTCTGGCGCTGTAGCTGAAGGACCTGCAGCACTTCCGCAAGGGGGATGACCTGGATGTTGCCACCGAAGCCTTCGCTGCTCTCGCTTTTCGCGTGCAGCTCACCGAGGAGCGGGCCGAGCTCCTCGACCGCCTCCCGCCCGAGAGCGCGCTGGATGGCGCCGGCGACCTCGGTTGGGTCTTTGCGACGGCTTTCCGGGATTTGCGAGAGCACGGGCGCGAGCACGCCTGCGAGGGTATGCGCCAGCTCGCCGGCGAGGTCCTTCTTCGACACGTCCTCGCCTGTTGGCACCGTGCCCGAGTCGCGATCCTCGAGCTCGGCGAGAGAGATGTCCTCTTCTTCGACGGGCGTCGGCTCCATGTGACGGAATCGACCTTCGGCCGCCTTCTGCAGGGCGCTCTCCACCACGGCCACTAGACCTCTCGCATCAAATGGTTTCGTAATGGCGTCGAGGGCGCCCGTCTGCTGGACGAACTGCCCACGGATCTTGTCCCCCTTGGCGCTCATGAGCACCACCGGAAGATGGCCGATCTTTTGGTCCGCCCGCATCTCACGGCAAAACTGGTAACCGTTCATCCGCGGCATCACGAAATCCAGCAGGACCAGATCGACGTCCCCCTGCCGCAGTCTTTCGAGCCCCGCTTGTCCATCGACGGCGGTGGTCGGCTCGTAGTTGTGCCGCGCCAAGATCGAGGCGACGAGCTTCCGAATTGTCGGGCTATCGTCGATGACGAGGACGCGGGCACCCATCCGATAGGATGCTGATGGTGCTTCCCGAAGGGCACCTAGGTCAAGTTTTAGCGCAAAAACCAGGGAAAAGAGCTAAGAGGCCCGGCGGGCCATGCTGCGCGCGCCTTCCGCCGCGCGGGCATTGAGGCTCTCGAGCCCCGCATCGACCCAGCGATGGCCGCAGACGGAGCACACCCATTCGTACGCGAGGTAGTACACCACGTCGGTGTCGCTCGGCTTCGTCGCGTGCTGGGCGATCGGCCCCCCGGGCGTGATGCCCAGCTTGCGCGTCCTCGCTCCACGGCTCGAGGGCCCCCCACACTGGCTACATTGAGGTCCGTAGCTCTGAACTGCCATCGCCATGCCCCTCTCGTTAGAACACCTTTGCAGCGATACAACCATCGGAAGAAAGCCAGAGCGTTCTACGACGCTACGCGCCATGGCGCGTCATTCGACGACACGAATCTTGAGCTCTGCCAGCTGATCGGGAGCGACGTGACTCGGTGCGTCGGTCATGAGATCGGTCCCCTTTTGGGTCTTGGGAAATGGAATGACGTCTCGCAAGCTCTCTGCGCCACTCAACAACAGGGCGAGGCGATCCATTCCCAGTGCGATTCCGCCGTGCGGCGGCGCGCCGTACGAGAGCGCCTTCAACAAAAAACCGAACTTGTCTTTCGCTTCGGCGTCCCCGATGCCGAGCGCGTGAAATACTTTCTTCTGCACGTCGGGATCGTGAAGTCGGATCGACCCTCCGCCGATCTCGAAGCCGTTCAGCACCAAGTCGTATCGGTAGCAGAGCACTTTGCCCGGGTCCTGGTCGATGAGAGCGAGATGCTCGTCGTGCGGGCGCGTGAACGCGTGGTGCGCCGCGACCCAGGACTTGTTCTCTTCGCTGTACTCGAAGAGCGGGGGATTCACGACCCATAGGAACTTCCACTGATTTCCGTGACCGTACTCGGGGATCAGCCCCATTTTCTTGGCGATGTGTACGCGAAGGTTGGCGAGGACCGTCTGCACTTGCGATTCTTTGCCGAACTGGAAACAGATGAGATCGCCCGGGCGCGCCCCGACGGCCCGATTGATCGCTTCGCGCGCTTCCGGCGTGACGCTCTTGGCGAGAGGCGACTGCGTCCAAGCGCCGTCGTCGCCCATTTTCGCCCGCGCGAGCCCCTTGGCGCCCATGCTCTTCACGAACTCCTCCAGCTTGTCGCTTTCGGCGCGCGAGAAGTTGGCGCTGGCCGGAATGAGCAGCGCCTTGATGATCTGCGGCGGAAGATCGCGACGAAATGCACCGCTCTTGAACTTGTCGGTGATCTCTTTGAAGAACGGCACGCCCCCGCCGTCGTGCTCGATCAACAGATCGGTCAAATCGGTATGCTTCATGTCGAAGCGCAGATCGGGCTTGTCGTTGCCGTACTGTCGCATCGAGTCGGCGAACGACATCTCGGGGAACCGTCCGGAAGGGTAGAGCTCACGAAGGTCGATGCCCAAGGCGTCTTTCCAGATGGCGAACACGAGCCCTTCGACGAGATGAAACAGGTCGTCCTGGTTGATGAAAGAAAGCTCGATGTCGATCTGGGTGAACTCGAGCTGCCGATCGAGCCGCAGGTCCTCGTCGCGAAAGCACTTCACGATCTGGAAATAACGATCGAACCCGGCCACCATGAAGAGCTGCTTGAAGAGCTGTGGACTCTCGGCCAGCGCATAGAATTTCCCCTGTGAGAGGCGAGAGGGGACGATGAAGTTTCGCGCGCCGCCCGGCGTGTGCCGCACCATGTAAGGAGTTTCGAGCTCGACGCAACCCTTCTCTGCCAGGTACGTACGCGTGGTGAGGTTGACCTTGCTCCTCAGCAACAGGGTTTTTTGCAAAGGTGCTCGCCTGAGATCGAGATAGCGATACTCGAGGCGCACTTCTTCGCGCGTCTCGATGTCGTCCACGATTTCGAACGGCGGGGTGTCGCTTCGATTGAAGACGGTTGCCTCGACGACGTGAACCTCGATCTCGCCGGTCGGGAGCTTGGGGTTGACGTTCTGCCCGCGCGAGACGACGACGCCCCGCACGCCGAGGACCCACTCGGTCCGGACCTCTTCGGCGAGCTGGTGGGCGCGAGCGACGGTGATGGGTTCGCTTTCGACTCGTTCCGCGCGGTAAGCGGGGTCGAACACCACCTGCGTGATCCCTTCGCGATCCCGGAGGTCGATGAAAATGCAGCCACCATGATCGCGACGGGTTGCCACCCACCCGAATAGGACCACCTCCTGTCCCACGCCGGCGGCCCGCAGGGAGCCGCACCGGTGGGTACGCTTGAGTTCGTCGATGAATCGAGCCACTTCTTTCTCCTGTTACTCGGCGCGGCCTTCGGCCCGCCAGCGTTAGGGCGACGCAGCATAGCCGATTCCACGGCCGAAAAAGGGTGGTATTGGGAGCCCATGCTCGCCTGGACGTTTTCGGCTCGCACCGTCGACGAGATCGGGGCCCTTTTGCGCGCGATGGGACGGCACAGGTACGTGCGCGAAATCGATCACGGGATCCACTGGTCCGTCGATGAAGCGCTGGAGGACCGTGCGACTTTCACGTCGCGCGCGAAGGTCTTTCGGGAACGCCGACGGCGTGAGCCCGACCTCGACTCCGCCTCGCGCGATCCGTCGCTGTGGAAGTATGCCGACACCGAGATCGTCATCGAAGCGCTCTCCGTCTTCTGGACGAAAGGAGACGAGGCGGAGCAGGTCAAAGGACGTCTGCGTCGGACCCTGGAGGAAGCTGGCATCGAGCTGCCCACCCACGCTCCCTTCTGCTCCGATCCCGAGGATCCTCCCCACCCCGAGCTCATCTTGCTCGACTGGGAGTTTTTCCCGATCGAGGAGCTCGATCCCGAGCGGCATTCCGGCGCGCTGAGGGCGCTCGAGACGGTAGGCGACGAAGTCAATGTGTCCGCGCCCGTCTACGTGGAAGGCATGTGCCTCGCCTATCCCGAGCTCGTGTCCGGCGCTCCGCAGGGGGTTCTGCCGGTCGACTTTCTGGTGTGGTGCGGGGGCGACTACAGCTACGTCGACTACGTCTTTCGCGGCGTCGCCAAGGCGGCCAAGCTGGTCGACCCACCGATCGGAATACGCGATATCGAGTGAGGGCCGGCTTGAGCACGGAATCTTTTCCTTCGCAGCGCCCGGCGGCTTGGCTATCTGCCCTCTGCGGCGCGGCGGCGTTCCTCGCTCCATTCGGCGCAGCGGTGGCGCACGTCAGCAACTCGTCGACGTGGCGCGATGACCTGCCCCTTCTGCGGGGTCTGGGGTGGGTCGCTGCCGGTCGATGGGGCGGGTTGTGGGCGGTTCTAACCCAGGCTTCGTTCTTCCTTCCACTTGGCTCGGTGTATTTTCGAGCGAGCTTGGTGGCGGCGCTCGTCCTGGGCGCGTGCGGGCTGGCGATTTTCTTCTTCACTCGCGCGATCCTGGCGGCGTCGGCCGTCACGCCCCGACTCTCGACCGTGCTTGCGGCTGCGGCCGCCCTCATGCCCACGCTTTGTCCCAGTGGTCAGAGGGAGGGCACGGTCGCGGGAGGTGCGTGCCTTGCTCTGCTCGTTCTCCTGCTTGTGTTGATCGCACGACCGCTGGAGGCGGAGTCCGATCCTCGGCGCGCCTTGGCGGTCGGGCTACTTCTGGGGGCCCTTTTCGCGGAGAGCGGGGTGGTGGCGCTTGCGGTGGGCGCCGGGCTCGCGCTGACGGCCTTACTGCTCAGGATCAAGGTGCGCGCCGCCACGTGGCGTTGGGCCGCGGGCGCCGGCATCGGAACTGCCGCACTGCTTTTCGCGCCGCTGTACGTTCGGCCGTTCGCATTGCGGCCGTTTCTCGACCTCGGTCCAACCATCGCCGCGCTCGGACCGCCGTCGTCGGAGGTGCCTTTCTCGCCGTGGGGCGGCGTTGGTCTTTTGCGCGCCGAACTCGGCTCGGTTGCCGTCCTCTGCGCGGCGGCGGGGGCGGCGGTCGGTCTTTGGCGCGAGCGACTGCGCGTCTTCGTGATACCGCTCGCCGTCATCGTCCTCGTCGATACGCTGCTTTCCGTTCGCGAGGGGCAGCTCGTTTCAGTGGAAGAGCTGGTGCCGCTTCACTTCGTGGTGCTGGCGGTCCTTTCCGTCGCGGTCGCTCTCGCCGTACAGGCGGTGGCGAGCTGGCTGCTCGACCTCGAATTACCGCTCGCCAAGGGGGCCACCGTCCTTCTCACGGTGCTCGATCTCACCGTCGTGGCGGCGAGCGCCGAAGATGCTTCGTTTTCCGCGGATCGGAGAGCCTGGCCCGGTGCGACCATTTGGACGGACGAGGCCTTGGAACGGCTGCCCTTCAACGCGTCGGTGCTCGTCCGTTCGCGTTCCGTGGCTTATCGACTGTGGTCGGCTCGCCTCGCGCAAGGAAGCCGTCCGGACGTGATCGTGGTGCCGACGCCCATTCTCGGCGACGCGCGGGTCGCGCTCGGGTTGCTGCGGATGGAGCCTTCCGCCCAGCAGCTCGTGCGCGACGTGTCGCTGGAAGGTCGTCCCGGCGAGGAATCGCTCACCATTCTCGCCGATGCTCGCCCGACGCTGGTCGAGCTCGACCCCCGCTGGGAACGGCGCGTGATCTCGCACCTCGTTCCCGATCATTTGTGGCTCCGTTTCGCGCCGCAACCGCTCGGCCCCTCCGACCGCAAAGCGGCCTTTCTGGATCTTCGCTCCCGATTCGATCGCATACTGACGGCGAGCCTGCTCGACGATCACCCCGACCCGATCACGCTCTCGGTGCTGCGCGGCCGACTCGCCGACGCCACCGCGGAGGCTGCGTCCTTGGGCGACCGCGAAGAAGCCATCCTGCTGCTCGGGCAATTGGGCAAAGTGTCGAGCGGCGATCGATTCGTTGCCGAGCTGACGCAGAGGCTCTCGGCGACCAAGTCGGGATCGGTGGACATCAAGGGGCTGCTCCGCTGATCGCGGTCGCGTTGGGTGCTACGCTCGCGGGCAATGAGTTTCAATCCGGCCGCCTCTCGTCGCATCGACGCTTCGATCACGATGATGACCGAATACGTGCTGCCGACGCACGCCAACGTTCTCGGCAACGTGTTCGGCGGGCAGATCCTCTCGTGGGTCGACTTGTGCGCCGCCATTTGTGTTCAGCGTCACACCCGTCATCTCGCGGTCACCGTCGGGATCGACGAACTCTCCTTCGAGCGGCCCATTCGGGTCGGACAGGTCGTGCGGCTGCAGGCTCGTGTGACGGCGGCATTCCGCACATCGGTGGAAGTTTTGGTCGAGGTCGAGGGGGAGGACCCGAGCAGCGGGACGCGTTGGGCGTGTGTCACCGCCTTCGTCACCTGCGTCGCGGTCGACGACCACCTCTGCCCGATGCCGGTGCCGCCGCTCGAGCTCGTAACCGACGAGGAGCACGAGCTCGCCGCTGCGGCGCAGGACCGCCGCAAGCACCGGTTGGCAAAGCGCAAGAGGTCGGCGTGACCCAAGCTGCGGCGGCGATTCCCGACTGTCGCACCTGCGGCGCCTGCTGTTATGGCGACGAGATGTGGGTGCACGTGATGGCTCGCGACGACGATCGCCTGGGCGCGGGGAAGGTGCGCCATCTGACGGTCCTCACTCAGCACGGGCGCGGTTTTTTTGCGCGAAGCATGAAGATGGTCGGCGGTCGTTGCATCGCCTATCGCGACGAGCTCGAGGACGGCGGCTGCGGCTGCTCCATTTACGACGTTCGGCCCGACATCTGTCGCGACTTTGCGGCGGGTAGCGCGGATTGCCACGCCGCCAGGCGGCGGCGAGGGATGTAGGGGTTAAAGGCCGCACGTCCGGCACCCTTAGACGTTGCCGGTCGACCGCATGAGCGCCATCGGCCGAGAACCGAGTCCACAGGCGGTTCGCCCTCCCTGAACTCCGCCGCGATGCCGTGACCGCGATGCTGCGACCGTTTTCACCCGGATTTAACACTGCCCGCAATTGGCGCGACTCGGTTTGCAGTCTCGAATGAACTAAGCAACGAAGAGGTCCGCAATCGTAGCTCCGATCGGGAGCAGCCATCCCCAGCCTCCGCCGATGTCGGCAGCACCCGCGCGCGGGGCGCACGTCCAAAGATCGGTGTTGCTGTCGCTGATCTGCGAGTGGTCGCGTCAGCGCTTTTCGACCGGCTGAACGACGATCTCCACGCGACGATTGTTGGCCCGGCCTTCCGGCGAGCGGTTGTCGGCGATCGGACGGCTCTGCCCGACGCCCGTCGACGAGATCATGTCGTTGGCGACGCCGCGAGAGACGAGATAGTCGCGCACCGTCTGAGCCCGCCGTTGCGAGAGATCCATGTTGGAAGATTCGGTGCCCTGAGAATCGGTGTGACCCTCGACCACGATCTTGTGATCGGCCTGGTTCTTCAGCGCTTCTGCGACCTTGTCCAGCTTGTCCCGTGCGGTGCCGAGAAGGTCCCATTTCGCCGACTGGAACAGCACGCTGCCGGGCAGCGTGATGACGGTACCGCGCGGTTCTTCCTTGACGGCAAGGGCGGCCGCTACGGCGAGCTTGTCCATCGCATCACGCGCGCGCTTCTCGGCCTCTTGACGTGCCTTGCGCTCCTGCGCGAGTTGCTCGCCGGTCATCTGGAGTTTCTCGCCCGCTGCGGCGAGCTGCTGGCGCGTTTGGGTGAGCTCGCCCTGCGCTTTCGTCAGACCTTGCGCCTGCAGCGACATGAGCTCCCTCGCGGCTTGCTCTTTTTGGGCGATCGCGGCGGATTGACCGGCGCTCGCGATCGCGAACTCGGACTTGCGATTCGCTACGTAAGCGAGATCCCGCGCGCGGTCCGACGAGCCGTCATCGCTGAAAGCCGCCTCGGCTTGGTCGAGCGAGACCTTTGCCTCGTGTACCAGGTCGGGCTTGAGCTGGGCGGCTACGCCCGTTTTGGCCCTTTCGTAGGTCGAGCGCGCGTCCGACAGCTCCTTCGGGGGCAGGCCACTCCCGCACGCGACGAGAAGGATGGAGGCCCCAATGATTCGGCGTGAGTTCATGAGCAATCTCCCTTGCTATCCAAGACGCGGTGACGGGCTCACTTGCCCCTCACCGACTTCACCTGATCGACTGCAGTTTGGGCTTCGGCCTTCGCTTGCTGCTCGCGAGCTTGCGCGAGCGCCAACTCGGCATCCGCCTGCGCGCGCATGAGAAGCATTTCGGCGCGCTTGTTGTCGCCGTCCTGCATGAGCTGCTTGGCCTTCTGTACCTCTTCTTGCGCCAGCTTCACCGAGAGCGCTGCTTGCGGCACATTGCCCGCGCCGACTTCTTGCGCTCCGCGAATCGCCGCCTCCGCAGACGCGACGCGTTCGGTGGGAGCCGGATAGCTGCCACACCCGGCTACGAATACAGCACACACTACGAAACCTAGAACGTGTCTCATGCGATCCTCGTTAGGGCGGAACTCGTCGTGTCAGTTTGCCGCGCTCGACGTTGGCTGTCGATGTACCGGAAATTTATGCCACAACCGGCCCGGCGTGCCTAGAACCTTGGGATTTGACGGCGTCCCCCATCCGCCTACATCCCGCGTACCATGCAAGCCACGCTTTTGGCAGGGGAGGGAAGTAGTGCATACATCGCGCGCGCGCAAGTTCCGGAGCAAGGACGCCCCTGCCTGCCCGCCCGAGTAGTGGGCTTCGAGCCGGCCGCTGTCTTCGAGCGACCACACTCGTCCCCGTCAACCGCCGTTCTCGGGGCCGGGCTCCTGCCGCCGATTCAAACGAGAACGTCGCGCCCCCTGCGACCCATCTCGGCGGGCACGTCCGTTGCGAGTGCGGGGCGTGCTTCGCTCAGCCTGCCTGGCCGTCGTGCTGGGCCTTGTCCTTTGCACGGTGCGCGATGCGCGCGCGGTGGGCGCCGTTCTCAGCTCCGGGCACGATCGCGCCAATGTGGTGCAAGCCCGCTATGCCATGACGACTTCCCCCTGGCAGACGACCCGGTGGGCCTCGCTGCGGGTGGAGCGCTTTCCGGGGGCCATGGCGTGGCTCCTCCCCGTTCGGCGGGGCGCGCGGGTGGACGAGGTCACCGACGCTTGGTTCGAGGCGCTCGAACTCGCTTCAGCGCCGCGTATCGTACCGCCCGTTTGCGACGCGAGCGCTTCTAAGTTGCGCACTCGCGTCGAAGGGCCCACCACCCTCACGCCGTCGGTTCGTGCCCTCGACGTCGCCCTGCTCGATGATCCCGCCGCGCTGCGCGCGTTTGCGGCCTCCTGGGGCTTCGAGCTTCCGGCCGCCGTCGACAATCGCTTTCGAACCCTTTCCGAGCGGGGATTTCGGTTGATCGCGCTCGTCTACGGGGGTGCGGCCGATCGAGAGTTCACCCGCACGGTGCGCATCACCGACGATGCCTTTCCGGCGGTGCCCCTGTTCATGACCCTCGGTATCGACGAGCCGATCGACATCACGGCCTTCTTGATGGGCGCCGACCGCTATCGGGTGGGAAAGGGTTCCGAGATCGAGCTGGATCCCGACCGAATACTGTTTCTGCGCGACGGGTCGACCAACTACGCGACCATGCTCGGCGAGCGACTGGCCGACGCTCGCGGCGAAAGCTGGGTCTTGGAAACCGCGGGTCACCGGCTCCTGTTCGAGGGAATGTGGGGTCCGAGCGGCACCGACCCGAGCCCACCTCTCGTGACGACGTATCTCGCGAGGGCAGCAGCGTATGGCGATACCGATGGCTATCCAAGTTGCGTCACGGCGATCCAGCGCCTGGCGGCGATGACTGGTCGCGTCGGCCGAGCGTGCGCAGCAGGATCGCTTGCGACCGTCCAAGGGTCCGGCGGCGAATGTAGCGAATCGACGGCGCCGGATGAAATCGCCGCCGGGGTGCTGCG
>DASWDH010000098.1:0-2760 GCA_036395495.1 Polyangiaceae bacterium | reverse complement strand
TCGGTGTTGCGGAGCGAGGCTGGCCAGGGCGTCGCGGCTCGTTTCGTATATCGGGGTGATTCCGACGGCCTCGCCGTAGTTTGCGTTGGGTCGGCGCCGAATCTGCAGATCGTGATCTGCCGATGCCAAGACTGCGGCAGTAATGCTAATTCGCGAGGCAAACGCTTCACCCCTTTTCTTTGGCAAGGCCGTAGTCGCTGATTTTCTTGGCGATGGTCGGGTACGAAACCCCGAGCAGGCGTGCGGCATAGCTTCGATTTCCCTGCGCGAACTCGAGTAAGCGAACGATGTACTGTGCTTCGAGGCGATCGAGGGTGGGCGGTTGCCCTGATTCTTCGAGCTTCACCGAAAAGAAGTCGGAAGAGTCCGGATCGCGAGTAGGTCCCGAGAGAACGATGCACTCCGAACCGATCGTCGGGCCGCTGGAAAGGATCACCGCCCGCTCGATCAAATTCCGGAGCTCGCGGACATTGCCCGGATAATCGTAGCTCGTGAGCATCCGCTCCGTTTCTTTGGCGAGCAGGAGCTTGGGCTTTTTCATGCGCGACCCGAACATGGCGAGAAACTTGCGCGCGAGCGGCACGATGTCCTCGCGGCGCTCGCGCAGCGGCGGCAAGCGCAGGTGAAAAACGTCGAGGCGGTGATAGAGATCGAGGCGGAAAGCTCCCCTCTTGACTTCCGCTGCGAGGTCCTTGTTCGTGGCAGCGATCACACGCACGTCGACCTTGAGATCGCGGGTGCCGCCCAATCTGCGGAACGTCATCTCCTCGAGCGCCTTGAGCAGCTTGGCCTGCGTGCCGGCAGGCATCTCTCCGATTTCGTCGAGAAAGAGCGTGCCGTGGTCGGCGGCCTCGAAGAGTCCGCGTTTTTGTGCCTTGGCATCGGTAAACGCGCCCTTCTCGTAGCCGAAGAGCTCGCTTTCCAGAAGATTGTCGGGCAACGACGCGCAGTTGATTTCGATGAACGGCTGGAGACATCGCCCCGGCGTTTTCTGATGGATCATGTTGGCAATCAGCTCTTTGCCCGTGCCGGACTCCCCCTGAATGAGCACCGTCGTGTCCTCGGAGAGCGCGACTTTGTCCACCATCTGCACGACTTCCCGCATCGGACCCGACTCGACGAGCACCGGCTCGCCGTGGGCGGCCTTTTCTCGGTCGGCCAGGTTTCGAACCTGGTTGCGCAGCCTTCTTGCCTCGAGCGCGCGCCGGAAAGTCACGATGAGCTCGGGTAGACGCACCGGCTTGGCGAGGTAATCGAAGGCCCCTGCCTTCAGCGCCTGGACCGCGCTGTTCACGTCGGCATAGGCGGTGGCCATCACCACGAGCGTGTCGATCTGCCGTTCACGCGCCTCGCGCAGAAGCTCTGCCAGGAGCTTGACGCCATCGGTGTCCGGCAGGTTGCGGTCGAGGATCACGAAATCCGTCGGTTCTCGTTGCCAGATGCGAAGTCCTGCCTCGCCGCTCGCCGCGGTCGCCACCTCGAACCCGTCGGCGCTGAGCGCCTCCTCGACCACGATGCGGAACGTCTTCTCGTCATCGATGACCAGTACGCTCGGTTTCATGATCCACTCGCCGCCGAAGAATGCGCCTCAGCGTCCGCTGCTTCGCGTGCCTCGACCCTCGGATCGCTCGAAGACTTCGGCAAACGTACCTGCAGAAGCGCTCCTCCTAGGTCGGAGGAAGGCTGCGCCTCCAAGCGCCCACCGTGCGCCTGGACATAGCGCAGCGATGTCGGCAGGCCAAGCCCGGTACCGTTCGGCTTGGTGGTAAAGAACGGCTCGAACAGGCGGCGTCGCACTTCATCGGAGAATCCAGAACCGTCGTCAGCAACTTCGACGCACGCCTCTTGTTGCTCCAGCCAGGCTCGCACCCGCACCTTGTGCCCGGCCTCCACCGCGTTTTTGATCAGGTTCATCACCACCCCTTGAATCTTGCGGCCATCGCACTCGAACATGAGCCGAGGAGGTACTTCCACCGTCACATCGGCACCGCGATCGGCGATCAAATCGCCGAGCAGCTCGACGGCCCGATGCACGAGCGCCGACATATCTTCCACTTTCTTCTCGACGCGCGGAGGACTGGAGAAAGAGGAAAACGAATCGATGACGTCGCGCAGCCGCTCGATTTCGGCCAAGACTTGCACGCGCAGTCGGCCGACGCTCGAGCTCGAGGGATTTTCGATGATCAACTCCACCGCCATGCCGAGCCCATTGAGCGCGTTCTTGAGCTCGTGTGCAATGGCGGCCGAGGTCGTCCCCATGGCCGCGACGCGTTCGGCTTTGACGAGCGCCGTCTGCGCGCGCTCGAGCTCCGCCGTTCGCTCGACGACTCGCTCCTCGAGCGAGCTGGCGGCATCGCGAAGCTCGCGGTCGCGCTGCTGGATGGCCCGCTCCATTTCCAAAAAGGCATGCGCCAGGGCACCGAGCTCGTCGCCGCCGACTAGCTTACGCACGTCCGCGGAAGGGCCGTGTTGGCCGGAGGCGATGCGCGCAGCGCTCGCACTGAGAAGCTGCAGCGGTTGGGCCAGGTAAGCCGAAAGCCAGAGGCCCGCACCCGCCGCCACCAACATACCGAAGAGCAAGATTCCCGCGAGAACCCACGCCTGCCGCCGCACGTGCTGTACGAGCACCCACCACGGCCTTCGAAAAACGACGACGAAATCGGTATGGGCCTCGACGGACGCGAATGCGAAGAGCGATTCCTCACCATTCAGAGTGCGCGTCAACGTTCCCGACGGCCCGTTCGACGCCGCGCGAGCAAC
>DASWDH010000097.1:0-4534 GCA_036395495.1 Polyangiaceae bacterium | reverse complement strand
GTGAGTGGGGCATTCCCACCGCAGCCAGCGTGGCATGGATGTCGACCGAGGGCTTCGACACCCTGATCGCAACCGGCGGCATCTCGACCGGGCTCGAAGTCGCGAAAGCCATCGCCCTCGGGGCAACCGCGGCTGGGATCGCCCGCCCCGTCCTACAGGCTCTCACCTCGGGAGGCCGCGCTGCCGCGGAACGCTTTTTGGACGGGGTCGAAACGGAGCTTCGCGCAGCCATGCTGCTCGTCGGAGCAGGCACCCTCGCTGCGCTTCGCTCGGCCCCTCGGATCGTTCTCGGCGAGCTCGCCGCATGGATCGAGCAAGGACCCATCGACGCGTCATTTTCGTGATAGGTTTAGATGAGGGCGCAGGCGACATGACGGCAGAGAAAAAGGGGAGGCCAAGCGATCCTCCGGTGCCCGAGCTCAAAAAGGAGAGGGACGCTTTCATCCAGACCTTTTTCCAGAAGGGGGCGCAGTTTACGCAGGAGCTGGTGAACGAAAACTCCCGCCTGCGTCATCGGCTGGGTGAACTCGAGCAAGAAGTGGGTCTGCTGCGCGCCCAGGTCGCCAGTGACGACGCCATTCGCGAGCTCCTGAAGAAAATCGAAGCCCTCGAACGAGACAAGCGAGCCCTACTCTCCCGCTACGAGGAAGCGGAAGCAGCATCCTCGCGGTGGCTCGACCAGTACGCCGAGGTCGAGGGCGAGCTCGCGAATTTCGCGAACCTCTACGTGGCAAGCTACCAGCTTCACGCATCGCTGAGCTTTCGTACGACGGTGCGCCAGATCAAAGAGCTTCTCGAGCAGCTGGTGGGGGCGCGTGTGTTCGCCGTCTATCTCTCTACGTCCGACGGGCGCAAACTCGTCCCGGTGGTGGGCGAAGGCGTGGGCTCGCCGCGCGCGATCCCCGTCAATCCGGACGACGACGGCATCGGGGAGGTGTTTTCCACCGGCGTAGCGCGCGTCGAAAGGGGCGACCTTCGCGCCGGATCGCTCGACAACCCAATCGCCTTGGTCCCGATCAAAATGGAGGATAAGGTGGTGGGTGTGTTCGCGATCTACGCGACGCTCGAACAGAAATCGCAATTTTTGCCGGTCGACTTCGAGCTTTTCAAGCTGCTCGGCGCGCACGCAGCCGAAGCTCTCGTCTGCGCCCGTCTCTTCGACGATGCCGGGCACCGCCTCCCGAGTTTCGATTCATTTTTCGATTCGCACATGTGACCATGTCCAGCCAGCACTTCCAACGCGGGTAAGCACCGATTATGGCCGATTACTCCTGCCTGATTGTAGAAGACTCACCGATGATGCGGCAGCTTCTCGTCTTCGCGCTCGCTCGCGTGAAGAACCTTCGGGTGACGGAAGCCGACGATGGCGTCGATGGCCTACGCAAGCTCGCCTCGGCCCGCTACGACATCATCATCACCGATATCAACATGCCGATCATGGACGGGCTCAAGCTCGTCAAACGTGTGCGTTCCGATCCGGTTCACCAGGCCACGCCCATCGTCATCATCACCACCGAGGGGTCGCAGGAAGACCGCCAGCGCGCGTTGCAGCTCGGCGCCAACGCCTACATCACCAAGCCGATTCAGGCGCCGCAGGTCATCGCGAAGGTGAAGGAGCTTCTGAAAATCGAGTAGCGGAGGGCACGTTTTCGAGCCTGGAAGGCACGCCTTGCGCGGAGAACGATGCGAAGCCAGAGCTAGGGCGTGGCGATGCACTTCAAGATTTGCGGCATCACGACGATCGAAGACGCTGACCTCGCGCTCGAAGCAGGGGCGAGCGCGATTGGATTGAACCTCGTACCGGCTTCGCTGCGCGCCATCGACACCGAGACCGCGGGGCGGATCACGGTGCACGTCGGAGCGAGGGCGCTCGTGGTTCTCGTCGTTGCCGACGAGAGCCTGGAACGGATGCAAGAGCTCGTCCGGGTGACCGGTGCCCGCTGCCTACAGCTGCACGGCGACGAGACTCCCGAGCTCGTCGAGCGAGTGTTGCCGCATGCCTACAAAGCGATTCGCGTCGCTTCGTTGGCCGATGTGGAACGTGCCGTCGGATATCCGGGCGAGCACCTTTTGGTCGACGCCAAGGTCGAGGGCAAGCTCGGCGGGACCGGCAAGACTCTCGATTGGTCACTGGTGGAGCCGCTGGCGCGCGCGCGAAAACTCACGCTGGCCGGCGGACTCCGCGCCGAGAACGTCGGCGAGGCGATCGCGCGGGTGCGGCCGTTCTGCGTCGACGTCGCGAGCGGCGTCGAGCGCGACGACGATCCCCGCCGCAAAGATCCGAACAAGCTGGTGGCGTTTGCTCGGGCGGTCGCGAGGGCAACGACGAGCCCTAGGTAACATGCTAGAACCTCGCGCGTGACACAGACCAAGTTGCCCGGTTATTTCGGCCCTTACGGTGGCCGCTTCGTCGCGGAGACGCTGGTGCCTGCGTTGGACGAGCTTTCTTCGGCGATGACGACCATCATGGAAAGTCCGGCCTACAAGGCCGAGCTCGACTCGCTGCTGGCACACTACGTCGGGCGTCCAACACCCCTCACCGTGGCCGATCGTCTGGCAGCGCTGCTCGACCCGGAGAGGCGCGCGATCGCCGTCCTTGCGCTGAAGCGCGAAGACCTCTGTCACACCGGCGCGCACAAGATCAACAACGCGCTCGGCCAGGTGCTCCTGGCGCGGGAGATGGGAAAAAAGCGAATCATCGCCGAGACCGGTGCCGGGCAGCATGGCGTCGCTACGGCCACCGCCGCCGCCCTCTTCGGACTGCCCTGCGAGGTGTACATGGGCGAGGTGGACGTCGAGCGTCAGGCCCCCAATGTCGCGCGCATGAAAATGCTGGGCACGAAGGTCGTGCCAGTGGGCACCGGTTCGAGAACCCTCAAGGACGCCATGAACGAAGCGTTGCGGGATTGGGTCACCAACGTCCGCACGACGTACTATTGCGTGGGAAGCGCGGCGGGCCCTCATCCGTATCCCACCCTCGTGGCGCGCCTGCAGGAAGTGATCGGCATCGAGGCGCGCGCGCAGTCGCTCTCGCAGCTCGGTGCGTTGCCCGACGCCGTCGTGGCCTGCGTCGGCGGCGGCTCGAACGCCATCGGAATGTTCCGTGCGTTTTTCGGCGATCCCGCCGTCGCGCTCTACGGCGTCGAGGCGGCCGGTCTCGGCGTCGAAACGAAGCAGCACGCCGCGACGCTGAACCTCGGCAAGGTCGGCGTTCTGCACGGTTCCAAGTCGTATCTCCTGTGCGACGAGAATGGTCAGATCCAGGAAGCGCACTCCATCAGCGCCGGCCTCGATTATCCAGGTGTCGGTCCCGAGCACGCTTACCTGAAGGATACCGGCCGCGCCACGTACCTGACCGCCACCGATGAAGAGGCGCTGGATGCGGTGACGAAGGTGGCGCGGAGCGAAGGCATCCTCATCGCATTGGAAACGGCGCACGCCTTTGCGCGCGTCGCCGAGATCGCCAAGCGCGAGGCCGAGCGGCGCGGGCGTCCCGTTCGCGTCGCGGTCACCCTCTCCGGCCGCGGAGACAAAGATCTCGCCACCATCATGTCGGCCGGGCGCGCGCATGTCACGCATTGACGGGGTCTTCGCCCGCCGCCGGCGTGAGGGAGGTCGCGCACTCATCGTCTACCTGTGCGTAGGCGATCCGTCGCTCGAATCGACACTTCGCCTCGCCCGCGCTGCCCTCGAGGCGGGAGCCGATATGCTCGAGCTCGGTGTTCCGTTCAGCGATCCTACCGCAGACGGGCCGGCGATCGCTCGCGCCAGTGAGCGCGCGATTTCGGCTGGTTCGAGTCTCGCGCGGACGTTGGAAATCGCCGCCGAGATTCGCAAGGCGAGCGAAGCGCCCCTCGTTCTTTTCGGCTACTACAATCCCATTTTGATTCACGGCGAAGAGCGCACGGTCATCGAGGCAAAAGCCGCGGGCATCGACGCGCTACTCGTCGTCGACCTCCCACCGGAAGAAGGGAGCGTGCTGCGGGCGGCGGCGGCGGACGCGAAGATGGCGGTGATCCCGCTCTTGACGCCGACGAGTGGTCCGTCGCGGGTGCAAGCGGCGGTCGCGCGCGCCAGCGGCTTCATTTATTACGTGTCGGTTACCGGGGTCACCGGCAAGGCTGGCGAAGAAGCGCTCTCCGAGGCTGCGCTGGAGGCGCAGCGGCTCCGCGAGGCGACCGGTCTGCCCGTCGTCGTCGGCTTCGGCGTCGATGGGCCCGGCAAAGCGAGGATCGCCACTGGCCTCGGCCGCGTCGGCGCCGGCGCCGATGGCATCGTCGTGGGAACCGCGATCGTTCGCGCCATCGAGTCGGGGCGCGATGACCCAGCACGCACGCACGAGGTGAAGAAGCTCGTCGCTTCGCTGCGCGCCGCTCTCGACGAGGCGTGAGCTTGTTCCGTCCCTCGCCGCTCCGCCGGACCTTGGAAGCCGCTTTGCGCGACGTGGCAGCGGTGCGATCCGATGTCCGGGCCGATGCCGTGCGGGATCTCGCCCATCACGCGGCAGACGCCCGCGCGCAGGTGGTCGGCGCCC
>DASWDH010000096.1:0-8270 GCA_036395495.1 Polyangiaceae bacterium | reverse complement strand
GCTTCGCCAATCCCACGGCTACCCCCGACGGATCCGGAAACATCGTCGTCGACGCAGCTGGGACCGGCGTCCACGGCTACGACCTCACCGTGCACCTGCCTTCCAGTTTCGACGGTGCCCTCTCGACCGACAACGGCAACGGAGGCACGACGCTGCACGGCTCGCCGGCGGCGGTCAGCACGACGGTGCACAACGACAACGGCAGCATCACGGCCGACCAGCTGTCCTTTTTGATCAACATCGTCACCGCGAACGGCGACGTGACCGTTAGTGCGACGCCCGTTGGCCAGGGCAATGTGATTAGTACGGACAACGGCGACATCGCCGCCCGCATCGGTGCCGCCAACCTGTCCATCACCGCGCAGAGTGCGTCCGGTGGCGCGGTGATCTTCCCCGATTCCTGGCCGGCGAACTACTCGAGCAGCTCGAGCGGTTCGGCGACGATCGGCGATGGCACCGGAACGCTCGACGCCAGGACCCAGCTCGGCGCGATCACCTTCTTCGCTCAGTAGAGCGCTACGGCAGGATGATACCGCCCGGGCTGACCGTCTGCCCGGCAGGCTCGGCGGACGGACCGGGCGGGACCGGAATCGAAAGTTCCCCCTCTGACTGCGCGGCCAGCATGGCCAGCGCCTTTTGAAAGAATCCCCGCAGAAACGGTATCTCGTGCGGCGGTGACGTGATCAGCCCGGCGGTCTCAATGGCGCCGGCGATCGCGATCACCTCCGCCGCGCGTTCCCGGCCGGCGCGGGCCAGGAGCGAGATCGCCGAATCTTTCATCCATACCGCGAGCCTCTCGCGGATGTCCGGCGCAAAGAAGCGGTCGGTGGCCGCGTCGATCGCGCCGGACACCGCCCCATCAATCTTGGCCTGTTCGGGCTCGGTGCCGGCCGCCCCGAGCCGCTGACCGATCTCGAGCATCAGCTCTTGCACGGCGGGAGCGCTCGGCATCCAACTGCCGAACTCCGGGTCACCGTGCAAGCGCGCCGAAATCGGGACGACGGTAGAAGGAGCAGGCACGTCGAGCTTCGCCTCGTCGAGCGGGTGCGCCGGTGCAGCTTCGGGCACCGGCTGCAGCAAGTCGGCATACGAATCATGTCCGAGCGGGAGGACCGCGCCACTCTTGGGATTGTCGGCTTTCGCCGAAGCGACGCGCCACCGCGCCCATTCCACGGGGATCGGGATGGGAGCAAAGCCGATCCGTTTCGCCGTATCCCCAAACGAGCTGCGGACCTGCGTGCGGCTCATTTCCGTGCCACGCAGCTCGAGCAGCCCCACTCGATCGCGAATGACGGCATGCACCAGCCGATGCCTGCCACTTTGGCGGCGGGACGCGATGATGAAGACCGCCGTACCCCCGCCGTCGGGAGGAATGAACCACGCTTCGTAAGCTTCGATGGGATCGCCGGCCACCCGTGCGACGTGGGTTCGCTCGGGAAGTGCGACGCCGCGCGACTTCAGCACGTTGAGTCCACGGCGCGCGGCTTTGCGCGCGGGCGCCGGTGCGGTCTCGTCGCCAGCGAGGGCCGCCACGGCTGCTGCATTTTTGCCATCGATCCAAGCGGAGACGAGGTCCGAGGCCCGTTCTCCGGCTTTTTCGATCGCCTGGCGAGCTCCGTCGGCTCCCGCCGCGAGGAGCTCCGGTTCGAACGGAGCGGAAGACTTGGTGGACTCGTTCTTCTTCGTCATCGGTCAGGCTCCCACGTGCGCAATCATCTCGATTTCGACCGAAGCGCCGCGGGGCAGGGCGGCCACCTGAACGGTGACCCGCGCGGGCGGCTCGCTCGAAAAGTAGCCACCGTATACCTCGTTCACCTTGCCGAAGTCGGCCAGATTGACGAGGTAGACGGTCGAGCGCACCACCTCGCTGAAATCGGCGCCCGCCGCGCGAAGCACCGCGCCGAGGTTCTCCATGACCCTTCGCGTCTGCTCAGCGGCGTCGCCCTGCACGATCTCCCCGGTCGCCGGATCGAGGGGAATCTGACCGCTCAAGAAAACGAGGTCCCCCACGCGCACCGCCTGTGAGTAAGGACCGATGGCTTGCGGCGCTTCGTGGCTCGCGATGATCTGCTTTCGCACGGCATGCTCCTTTCAGAGGTCTTTGCGGCCCGCGATGGCGCGTCCCAGCGTGATCTGATCGGCGAACTCCAAGTCGCCTCCATGCGGTACGCCGCTCGCGATGCGGGAAACCCGAACGTTACGCCCGCCCAGCTCCCGCGCCAAGAGCAGGGCGGTGGCTTCGCCATCGACGGAAGGGGGCGTCGCGACGACGACTTCGGTGATCTCGCCTTCGTCGAGCCGCCGTTTCAACGTTTCGATGGGTAAGTCGTCGGGACCGATTCCTTCGAGAGGCGAGAGGAGCTTCCCCAGCACGAAATAGCGGCCGCGCATGGCGCCGCTTCGTTCGATGGCCAGAAGGTCTTGCACGCGCGCGACGATGCAGAGGACGCGCGGGTCTCGCTTGTTGTCCCGGCAGATCCCGCACCAGACGGGCGCACCCTTTTCGCCGATCTCGGCGATGTGACCACACCGGTCGCAGGGGCGAAGGTGAGCGGACAAAGAAACGAGCTCTTCGGCCAGCCGCCGCGGCAGTTCGGCGTCCTGCGCGATGAGATACAGCACGAACCTTTGCGCCGTCTTCTCCCCCACGCCGGGCAAACGGGAGAAGAGAGTCACAAGCTTGGTGAGGCGCTCGGGCAGCACGGCATCGTCCGATCAACCAGACAGATTGGGAAGCTTGACCCCTCCCGTTACCTTCGCCACCTCGTCTTCGACGTCTTTGTCGGCGGCGGCGAGGGCACCGTTCGCGGCGGCAGCGATCGCGTCACAGACGAGCTCGAGCCCTTCCTGCTGCAGAAACTTGGGATCGACGTCGATGCGGGAGATCTTGCCTTCGCACGTGGCGGTGACCTTGATCTTGTCGCCAGCGGCGGACGCGGTGTGCTCGCGGTCTTTGATCTCGTCCTTGATCTGCTCGATTTTGCGCTGCATGCGCGCGGCTTGGCGCATCAGCTCGTTCATCCCGCCGCGAAACTGCATCTTGCTCTTTTGCCGTGCTTGCCCGTCGAAAGCAAGCGCAGGTTAATCACCGAGGCGTACGTCGCGAAGGTCGGCTCCGAGGATCTCGATGGCGGCTTGCACGAGGGGGTGTTCGGCTACGGCGCGCCGCGCTTCTTCGAGACGAAGGCGCCGGTCCTCTCCGTCGATGGTAGCGATCGACGGGGCCGATTTGGGACCCGCCGTCAGGTCGAAGGCAACCGGGGTCGTCGTCCCGAAGTAGTCGCGCACATGGCGCGTGAGCAGCTCGACCGCCGAGACATCAGTCGCCCGAATCGCGAAAAAAGAACCGGGCTCATAACCGAGAACGACGCGCTCGGCGCCGAAGGCTATCGGCGAAGCGTTCTCGAGAACGGCGGCCAACGAAGGATTGTCCGCGCGCACACGCGCGAGCACGGCGCGCCAGGCATCGAGGTTGTCGTGGCGCGGGGCAACGCCGGGCGGGGGTTCGGGCGAGACCGCGATCGCGGGAAGGGCTTGCGCGCTGGCGATCGCGGCGCTGGACGCTCCGCCATGCGTCGACGCCCGAACGGATGAAGCGCCGGCAGTCGTGGTGACGGTGGCCGACCCGACGCTCGGGTTCGAGCTCGCCTTGGTCGCCGCGGGTGTGGCTGCCGGCGGGGCGCCGCGGCTCGGGGTTCGTCCCGGAGGGGCACCCGGCGCAGACGTCACGTTGGGCGCGGCCCCGGCGGCGCTACTGGGCAGCGATCGCGACGGACCGGGCGGCGCCGAACCACCCGAGGAGAGCCGGCGCTCGAGCTCGAGCAGCCGCGCGACCAGATCGTCGATCGGAACGAGGGGAGGGCGCCGCGCCAGACGCACCAGAAGCATCTCGAGCGCCGCGCGCGGATCCGCCGAGCGCACGACGTCGTCGTAGGCGCGCGAAAACCCATGGTGGAGGCGCAAGAGGTCGTCGGCGTCGGCCGCCTTGGCGATCGCCTTGACGTCCGCGCTCTCGTCGTCGGCGAGATCCAGGAGATCGTCCGGGTTTTGGCAGACCCTCGCCACCACCAAGTCGCGTAGCTCGGCCAAGATGCCGCGAGCGACTTGGGCGATGTCGTAGCCCTGCTCGGCGAGTTGAGCCACCACGCGCAGGCACGCCGCCGCCTCGCCGACGATGAGGCTCTTGGCAATTTCGTGCAGCACGCTTCGCGCAGCAACTCCCAGCACGCGCGCGACCTCCTCGCCGATCAGCTTCTCGCCACCCCAGGCGATCGCTTGATCGAGAAGGCTCATCGCGTCACGCATGCTCCCGGCCCCCTCGCGCGCCAGGAGCGCGACCGCTCCGTCGTCGGCCTCGATCTTTTCCTGCTCGAGAACGTACCGCAGACGTCGGGCGATGAGCTGGGTGGGAATCAACTTGAAATCGTAGCGCTGGCAACGCGAAAGGATCGTCACCGGCACCTTGTGCACTTCGGTGGTCGCGAAGATGAACTTGACGTGGGGAGGCGGCTCTTCGAGCGTCTTCAAGAACGCGTTCCAAGCGCTCTGCGAGAGCATGTGGACTTCGTCCACGATGAAGATTTTGTAGCGGTCGCGCGCCGGACGATAGGGCAAGCTCTCCTGGAGCCTGCGCACTTCGTCGACGCCGTTGTAGCTCGCGCCATCGATCTCCTGCACGTCGACATCGGCACCCGCGGCGATCTCGCGGCACTGAGCGCATTGCAAGCAGGGGGTCGCCGTCGGCCCTTTCTCACAATTGAGGGCCTTGGCCATGATGCGTGCGCTCGTCGTCTTGCCGACGCCGCGCACCCCGGTGAAAAGGAACGCATGCGCCACCCGCTGGGTCTGGATGGCATTGGCGAGCGTGCGCGAGACGTGCTCCTGCCCGACGAGATCGCTGAAGGTTTGGGGGCGCCACTTGCGGGCAAGAACGAGGTAGCTCACCGCGAGTTTGCTACCGCATCCGCGCGAGGGAGGCTAGCCCCGCACCACCTCGTCAATGGCTTCGCGCACTTTCCCGAGCAGCTCCTCGAGGTCGGCGTCGGGAATGTTGAGAGGGGGCGCCACGTACACGACGTTGCCGAGCGGGCGCAGGTACACGCCGCGCCGGCGCGCGGCGTCGTACACACGCCATCCGGCGGTGCCGAGGTAGCCGGCGGTTCCCTTGGGTTCCTCGAGATCGATCGCTCCCACCATGCCGAGCGCGCGCGGATTCATCACCCGCGGCAGCGCGCCGAGCGCCGAAAACGCGCGGGCGATCACTTCGCCTTTCAGCCGCGCCTGCTCGAGAATGTTCTCGTCGCGGTACACCTTGAGCACTTCTCGGGCGACGGCGGCCCCCAGTGGATTGCCGCAATAGGTGTGGCCGTAATGGAAGGCGCGGCTGCGGTCGCCGATGAACCCTCGGAAAATGCGATCGGTTGCGAGCGTCGCTGCCATCGGGAGCATGCCTCCCGAGAATCCCTTGGCCAGGCACAACAAATCGGGCTGAACGCCGGCCGCCTCGCAGGCCCACATCGCCCCTGTCCGTCCGTAGCCGGTAAAAACCTCGTCGAAGACCAGCGGGATGTCGTGTGCGTCGCAGAGCGCACGCGCCCGGCGCAAGAGTTCGTCGTCGTAGATGCGCATCCCCCCGGCGCCCTGCAGGCGCGGCTCCAGCACGACGGCCGCGATCTCGTCGGGCGCGCTCGCCACTGCGTTCGTGAGGTCTTCGAAAGCACGTCGGTGGCCGTCGCCTTCCGGTGCCAGGGGCACGTGCACGCAATCGAAGAGAATTCCAGCGAACGGGCGACGGAAAACTTCCACCCCCCCGAGGCTCGTCGCTCCCACCGTCTCGCCGTGGAAAGCCCCCTCGAGAGCGACGAAGCGCTTCCGGCGTGGCGCGCCGTTTTGCGCGGCGAACTGGACGGCGAGCTTCACCGCCACCTCCACCGCGGTCGATCCATTGTCGCTATAGAAGACCCGCTCGAGCCCCTGAGGAGCGATTTCGCACAGTTCCTCTGCCAAACGGGCTGCTTCGGGGTGAATGATGCCCGCGAGCGAGCAATGACACAATTGATCCGCTTGCCTCTTCAAAGCGGCGACGAGTCGCGGATGGTTGTGCCCGAGGGTGGCCACCCACCACGACGAATTGGCATCGAGATAGGCGCGCCCATCCACATCGAAAAGCCGGGACCCTTCCGCTCGTCCGATCACCAGAGGATCGCCTTGGGCAATGTAATCACCCATCTCGGTATAGGGATGCCAAACACGTCGCTTGTCCGACGCGATGAGCTCGTCGCGTGTCGGTCTCATGGACGGAAGAGCGACGCTCGCCGGCCCGGCACCTTCGGTTCTTCTCGCGCGACCAAGAGGGCCCCCGACGAGGGAGGAACGGGTGCACCGATCGGCAGAAAAACGCTCACCGTCGTTCCCGAGCCGGGGCGGCTGGTGATCGAGATCTCGCCGTCGTGGGCCTCGACGATGCGATCCACGATCGCAAGACCGAGCCCGGTGCCGCTCGGCCGCGTCGTGAAGAACGGGTCTTTCGCGCGAAGCCGGACGTGGGGGTCCATGCCTTCGCCGGTGTCCTGGACTTCGACGTGCACCCCCTCGAGGGCGTCACGATTGGCCGAGCGCAGGGTGATCGAAAGCTTGCGCATACAAAGCAGAAGGCCCGGATTCGTCGGGCTTTCGGTGAGCCCTCCCATCGCTTGAACCGCGTTCTCGATCAAGTTGTCGAAGACTTGACGCAGAAGGCCGGGGTCTCCCCAGATGGAATGAATCTCTCCCTCTTCGCGAACGTCGACCGGGATTGCGTCACGAAGGCCGGTCGAGGTCAGCGTGCGCTCGATGATCTCGCGTACCGAGATGAGCTGCCGGTGCACGTTGACCGGTCGTGCGTAGCGAAGCAGATCCCCGACCAACCGATTCAGTCGCGAAGATTCTTCTTTCAGAATGGCGAGCAGCGTTTCGCGATCCTCGTGTCCGATTTCGCGCCGCCGCAGACCGGCGACCGCATTCGAAATGATCGCCAGTGGATTTCGCACCTCGTGGGCGATCACGGCGGCGAGCTCGCCGACCGCCGCGAGCTGCTCTTTGCGGGTCAATTCTCGCTGTGCCTCGCGCAGCTCTTCATACGACTGGCGCAGCTCGCCCGAACGGCGCTTCAGTTCGAGCGACTGATCGGTCAGCTCTTTGCTGAGGACCGACGAGCGGATGAGAAAAGCGCCGGTGATGCTGAAGACGAACGCGGAGTTGCCGAACGGCCCGAGCCAGGTCCCGTGCACGATTCCGAGGGCCAAAAGCGAGTCGTGAATGGTGGTCGCCATCATGCAGGTCGCCCCAATCAGAGGGATCAGCCCATCGCGCCTGCCGCGGAGCGTTGCGCGGGTGAGCATGGCCAACGCCGTCACGTTCGCAGCGACGCCGAACACGCATAGCAAGGCGCCGAACGAGGTCGACTCCACGCTGGTGTGCTCCACCACGATCGGTCCAAAATGCACGGTGACCGCGACGTCTCGGGTCTTGAAGAGTAAACCGTAGGCGTTCGCGATCTCGAAGATCGCCGCCATGGCGTAGACCGGGCGCATCAGCGGCAGGGGATTTTTGATCCTCGCGTAAAGGAGGGCGAAATGCACGAGGAGGGCCGCCGCGAGAATCCCTCCGAAGGCCCCGATCAGAACGGCGAACCGCGCATCGGCGTCGCTCGTCTGCGTGTACCCGAGCGTCAATCCGATCGAGTAGATGGCCAGCGCCAGCGAGTGCAGGCCGAAGAGCAGGTGCTCGGGTTCGCGGCGATGAATCAGGTAGGCCACGCAAAACGACACCCCGATTCCGATGTACGCGACCACCCACGCGAACACCACGCCGGCGAGAAACTGTGTGTGCATTGCCTCGAGTCTCTCCCAAAAGTAGCACGACAGGCCGGACCGGCGGAGCCTCTCTCGGCCCGACAGTGCGGCTCTGTCGGTCCCTATTCGGCTCGCCTTTTTTGGAATTTTCGTCGTCAAAGCGCCGATCGGCGCCTCCCCCGCCACGCCGGCCGGTTACCGGACGCCCAAGCACGACCAAAAAGGGGGCCATGTTGTTGTTTTCGCTTTCTTTCTTTCCGTAGCCGGTGGTAAAACGTCGCCGACTTCGTCGTGGAGCTTTGGGGCGCCCGACGGTTTGACCAATCCCCCCGTTGGGGAAGGAGATGGGACATGCGTAAGCTTCATTGGTTTGGGTTGGCTTTGATTTCAGTGCCCTTCGCGGTGATGGGCGCCTGCGGCGGCGACGACGACGGCGGC
>DASWDH010000095.1:0-10000 GCA_036395495.1 Polyangiaceae bacterium | reverse complement strand
TGGCGGTGCTCGTCTCTCGAAACATGTCGTCAATGGCGACGGCGTACTCCGACCACTTGCGGCGGTTTCGCCAATCGTCAGCTGAAATCTTCCAGCGCTTGTACGGATTCTGTTGCCGCTCGTGGAAGCGGCGAAGCTGCTCCTTTTTGGATATGTGCAAGAAGAGCTTCACCAGCGCGACGCCGTCCTTCACGAGCATCTTCTCGAAATCGACGATTTCTCCGTAGGCGCGCTTCCATTCCGCTTTCGAGCACAGCTTCTCGACGCGCTCGACCAGCACACGCCCGTACCAACTTCGATCGAAGATCGCCCACGTTCCGGCAGCCGGAAGCTTCTGCCAGAAACGATAGAGATAGTGGCGGCCCTGCTCCTCCGGCGAGGGAGGGCCGATGGGCCAGACGTGTATCCCGCGCGGATCGATCTTTTCGGTCAAGCGACGGATCGCGCCCCCCTTGCCGGCAGCATCCCACCCTTCGAAGACGATGATGGCTTGCCTCTTGTCGCGATAATAGCGCTGTTGCAGACGAAGCAGGCGGTGCTGCCCTTTTTCGAGAGCCTCTTCGTAGGTGTCCTTGTCGGGTAACTCGAGGGAAAGGTCGACCCGCGAAAGCCTGGGGTGCTTCATGCCGAGCCCAGCGCCGCCCCAGCGCCCGGTCGTACAGACGCCGCATGCGTACCGCGGCGGCGCCGCACCAGCAGTGGAACACCCCCGCTCGGGCGCAGCGTGATGAGCGGTTCGGGCTCGATGACCCGATCGTTGGGAGCTTCGAAGGTCACCCGTTGGGCCAGCGCGGCGAGCACCAGGTGCCCCTCGAGCATCGCAAATTGGCTGCCAATACAGCTCCGTGGTCCGCCGCCGAAGGGAATGTACGACGAGCGCACCATCTGCTTTTCGGCTTCGATCTGGAACCGATCGGGGTCGAACTTCTCCGGATCCGGGAAATAGAGAGCGCGCCGGTGCATGCCGTAGATGTTGATGAACACCGTCGTCTCCGGCGGTAGCCGGTGGGGTCCTATCGTGACCTCGCGAATGGCCTGCCGACCAATGATGTAGGCAGGTGGAAAGAGCCGCATCGCCTCCTTGAAAACCTGAAGGACATACGGAAGCCGAGGAAGATCGTGCAGGGCGGGTCGACGCCCTTCGAGCTCGCGGTCCACCTCGGCGCGGAGCCGCTCGTATACACCGGGGTGGCGCGACAAGAGATATAATGTCCACGCAAGCGCGTTCGCCGTGGTCTCGTGGCCGGCGAGAAACAGCGTCATCGTTTCGTCGCGCACCTCGCGATCGCTCATCTTCGATCCGCTCCCCTCTTCCTCGGCGTTGAGCAGCATCGACAAGATGTCGCCGGGGTCGTCGCCCGAGGTGCGCCTTTCACCGATGATGCGGTAGACGGTCTGATTGAGGCGTTCCACCGCTTGCCGGACGCGCCGATTTTTGGGAGTGGGCCACCGGATCGGCAGCGGCAAGAGTGCGCTGATCTGCTCGTTGACATGGCGATTGGCGATCGTGAGCGCTTCGCCGAGCTCACTCGCCTCGTTTTCCAAGTCGGCGTTGAACATCGTCTTGCCGGCAATGGCCAACGTGAGCTTCGTCATAGCGGCGCCCATGTCGACGAGCGCACCGTCGTTCCATCGAGCCTGAGCGGCTTCGGCGTAAGCTGCCATCGTGTCGGCGTAAGTCGCGACGCGGCGGTGCTGAAAGCCCGGCGAGATGAGCCGCCTTTGCCGGCGATGAAACTCGTGCTCGCTCGTCAGAAGGCCCTCGCCGAGCAGGATCTTGGTCGCGCGAAGCCCGCGACTTTTGACGAAGCAGTGAGCGTTCTCGACCAAGATCGAATGGGCCAGCTCGGCGCTGCTGATGAGCAGGGCGGCAAATGGCCCCATGCGTGCGCGACATACATCCCCGTATTCGGTCATCAACCGCATCTGCCAGGCCAAGCGCTGATTGCGGAAGCCAAGCAGCTGGCGCAGCCAAAAATCGGGTACCTCGGGAACCGTCCTGATCGCGTTCATAACGTGAGCAGCATACCGCGGGCTCGCTCGCCGGTCGCCCGCGCAACGGCTTCGGCATAGAGACCGACCTGCCGCTCGTATTCATCGCGCCGCCCGGCGATCTCGACGTCGGTCTTGAAATCGACCACCGTCCACACGGCGCCACCATCTTCGACTTCTCGAAACGCCAGGTCGAGCACTCCCTCGACCATCGATCCGTCGGACGAAAGGAGCACGATCGGCGATTCGCGCCGGCAAGCGCTCGCCCCGCTCGCCCGCACGAGCACGGGGTGCATCAGCGCCTCGCTCACGGCGGTGCAGGCCGCGTCGATCTCTTCTGGGGTCGCCGCCATGAGTCGAGCTTCCGCCGTCGCGACGCGGCGCACCGCCTCTCGGTCGGCGCCGAAATCGATCGTCGAGAGGACGGCGTGCACCAAGATGCCGAACCGGCGGCCATGGGGGCGGGCGCCGCGCGATGCTTGCGTCGTTTCGATGCTCGCCGACGCCGTGGGCAAATGCTCGTGCTTCAGCTGCGTCACCGTGGCGATCCGGAACGATGGCTTGGCGCCCTGCGCGAGCAGGGACGTGCGCCGCGCCTCCCATTCAGCGTGCAGCCTCTCCCCCTCTGTCGCCACGGCACCCCCTTCGTCGGCCGCAAGGATCCGCTGCTGCCGCAGTCCCACATCGTCCTGCTTGTCGAGATCGAGTGACGCGGGATCCCAGAAGACGACGCGATGCTCTCCCACTTCGGGTCGATGGAGGCCCGGGCGCACCGAGCCTTCCGGCCCGCGGTGGGCGCTCTCGGGTCGCTCACGCACGCTGTCTTCGCCGAAGGAGGGGCAGCCCGGCGCCGGCGCCGAGTTTCGCCGCTCCGATGGCCGGGGGAAGATCACCGGGTAAAGGACGTCGAGCCAACCCGAGGTGTCCTCTTCCCACGCCGAAGCGTCGCCGACGACGGGAACGACGAGCATTTCTCGAGCGCGGGTGGCGGCCACATAGGTAACTCGCACCGCTTCTTCGCGATCGTGGCGCAGCACTTCCTCGCGCTTTTCGAGCAGCTCGATGGGAGCGCATCCGGCGAGGGGCATCGCCCACAGCTTCTTGTCCGGGTCGATGTAACGCGACGGCTGACGAACGGTGGAGGGCGCGGTCGGATCGACGAGGATCACCACGGGAAATTCGAGCCCCTTGGCCTTGTGTACGGTCATGATCCGCACGCCGTCGGTCCCCTCTTCGACGACGGGAGCTTCGGCCGCGCCGCCGCGCTCGGCTTCTTCCTCGAGCCGCCTCACGAACGAGCGAAACGATGTCGCTCCCGAGGCTTCGAATCTGCGCGCGAGATCGAGGACGCGAAGGATGTTTCCGAGGGCCTGCTCGCCGGTCGGCCAGATCGCGACGCCGGCGTGAGCGCGCGTTGCTTCCAGCAGCTGAGCGAGCGTATCGGCGATCGGCCGCCGATTGCGCCCGCGGTGCAGCCTCCCCAGCACGAATAGCGCGTCCGCCACGTCTTTGGTGAGCGGATTGAGCTCCGCTTCGTCGACGCGCCGCAAGGGGGAGAGCCGGCTGAAAGTGTGGCGATAAGCCAAGAGGGCATCATCGCCGATCGCGAAGAACGGACCGCGAAGCGTCGCGTACACCGAAAGCTCGTCGTCCGGCCACTCGATGGCCGAAAGGGCGTTGCGCAAAGCGAGAACCTCTTCGCGCGCATGAAACGAACGTCCTCCCACCAGCACGTGCGGCAGGTGGCGCACCTCGAGCGCCCTCACGTAGGCCCGGGTGACATCCTCGCCGAACTGCTGAAAGCGCTTGAACAGCAAGCAGACGTGCCGCGCCTGGACGGGAACGTTTTCCGAAGGCCGTTCACGTTCGGTCACCGTGAAGCCGCTGTCGTGGATCAAATAATGAACGAAAGCGCCCACCGCATCGGGGATCGACTGCTCGATCCGGAACTTCACGATTCTTCCCCAGTCCGAGTACGGCCGCGGAACCGGAAGAGCGACGATCGTCGGCCGACCCTGCGGCTCGTCCCGAAACGGCATGAGCGGCACGTAAGTCGCCTGGCTACCGTCCTCGCTCCCCTGCATGAGCGGAGCGAAGGCGCGGTTGACCGCTTCCTGAAGAGAGGGAACGCTGCGAAAGCTGGTGGTGAGGTGGACGACCTCGGCGCCGGTCGCCACGAGTCGTCGCTTGGTGGCTTCGTAGAGGGCAACGTCCGCGCGCCGGAAGCGATAAATGGACTGCTTCGGATCGCCCACGACGAAAAGCTTTCCCCCGATCGGCCGGGCCGAGCGAGGATCGCGCTCGGCGGGGTCGTCGGCTGCGAGGAGCAGGAGGATGTCGGCTTGCAGCGGGTCGGTGTCCTGGAACTCGTCGACGAGTAGATGCGAAAAGCGCTGCTGCAGCTCGTTGCGGACGGCTCGATTGTCGCGCAGAAGATTGCGGGTCAGAAGAAGCAGATCGAGAAAATCGAGCTTGCCCGCGCGTCGCTTCAGCTCCTCGTAAGCGCTGACCAGCGGCCCGAGCTCGTCATGGAGGCAAGCGGCGAGATCGGCATCGAGGCGATCGAGCAGCACGCCAATGTCCTCGCGAAGCGCGTCGCGCCGATCGAGCACCTCTTTGCGAAGCGCGGCGTTGCGAAATCCGCGCGAGCTGCCCTTCCAGTTCCAGCTCTTGCCCGGTTTGCCGCGGACGAGATCGCGCAGCTCCGCCTCGAGCCCGTCGTGGTCGCGCGATCCCCGGACCGCCTCCTTTGCCCGCAGGTCAGCCAGGAAGCGCCGAACGTGGGCGAGGTTTTGCACCAGGTAGTCGTCCTTGGCATCGGCGCGGGAAACATATTCGGCCAAGACCGAAAGGCGCTCCACGACCTCGTCCAGGGCTTGTCGGCGCTCGAACGGATCGCGTCGCCAGCGAGCATCGAAGTCGCGCTGCTCGATCAAATCGGCCCCCGCCCTGCGCAAAACGAGGCGCGGTCCGAGCGCGTCGCGATCGCGCGCGCGGCGGCGCAGGATCCGCCGCACGCCTGGAGGGGGATTCGAGAGTACGGCTTGAAACCAGCGCTCGAAGCTCTCACCGTAGAGCCTCTCTTTTTCTTCTTCGGCGGCCATCTCGAACTGCGGGTCCACGCGAGCTTCCACCGCCCGCTCGCGCAGGAGGTCCGCGCAAAAGCCGTGGATCGTGCCGATGCGCGCTTCTTCCAGCTCGGCCAGCGCGCCGTCGAGCCGGAGTCGCTCGTCTTCGCTCGTCGCCGGCAGGGCCCGCGCCTTCTCGATTTCCGTGCGCAGGCGGAGCTTCATTTCACCGGCCGCTTTTTCGGTAAACGTCACCGCGACGAGGCGTGAAAGGCTCGCCCGGCCGCTGCGCAAGAGGGAGAGTACGCGACAAACGAGCTCGGTCGTCTTGCCGGTTCCTGCCGCTGCCTCGACGACGAGTGTAGCGTCGAGATCGCTCCGGATGCGCCGGCGTGCCTCTTCGTCGGCCAGCGCTTTCATACTCTTTTCCTCAACGCCAAGAGAGGAGCCAGCTTGTCCTGCTTCTTGACTTTGGTCGTTCGAAGCTCCTCGTAGGGACCGCACACCGGCTGGTAATCGCAAAACTCGCATCCCCGGCTCACCGGGGCGGCCGGCAAAAAGCCTTCGCGCAGTGCGTCTCCCACGGTTTTCGCAACATCGCCTGCCGCGCGGCGGGCTTCGTCATCGAGCGGAATGACCACCTCCCGAAACTCTCCGATCGACGTGCAGTAGTAGAGACGTCCCGATTCGACCTTCTCCTCGGGAAAGAGCTTCTCCAGCGTGAGGGCGTAGAGAACCGGCTGCAGCATCTCGCCGCCCCCGATGATCATGCCGTCCGTTGCGCGGGCTTTGCCGGTCTTGTAGTCGGTCGCGCGCAGGGTGCCGTCGCTGCGCCTTTCGACGAGGTCGATCGAGCCCCGCAGCCGAAGACCGCAATCGAGCAGAGCCGGCTCATCGACGCTCTTCGGATCGCGATCCCGTCGCTCGACGAGCCCGAACGAGAGCTCGAAATGCGCGGGGATCCACTCGGTTTCTTCGGTCGCGCGCCGGAGCATCGCCCGCAGATCGGCGCGGATCTGCGCGATGCCGTCCTCCCACACTCGATCGATCGCTGGAGCGAGCTCGTCGCGGTAGCGTTCGGCTACCTCGTCGAGAACTGCGTCGAGCATGGCCTGCGCGCTTCGCAGGTTGGCCGCGGTGACCGGCAGAAGCCCGGCGTCGCGCAGTTTGCCGAGCAGCGCAAACTGCACCTCGTGAATGAGCGAGCCGCGCTGAAGCGGATCGAGCTCCTCGAGGGCGAGAGGCTCCTCGCGCGGCGCGAGCTTGTGAATCGCGTTCAGCACGAACTTGTAAGGGCAGATCGCATAGTTCTGCAGCGCGGTCGGCGAGAACGACCGCATTTCGAGTTGGTGCTGCTGGAGCGCCGGCCCGGCCAGCGGATCGGGGTCGACGAGACCATCGGCGCGCGTCCAGCTTTTGATCCACCGGCGGGCGCGAAAGCGAAGAGCGCGCTCGAGATGAGGATTGGCCGACAACAGATAGCGAGCCATCCCCACCGTTTCTGCCGCCGGCCGTTCGAGGATCGAGTGCAAGAGCGCCAGATCGTGCTCGGCCGCGTCGATGGCTTGTCCGGGGCGAAACGGAGCCGGCCATCCGAGCCGCGCGCCGCCGACGCGCTCGGCTCGCCGGGCGAGCTCGTCGAAGCCTGGAAGCTTGCCTTCGGCCGCGCGCAACACCTCCAATCCGTAGAAGGACGGCGTGCGGGGACGCGACTGCTCGATGTCGATGCGCGGATAGCAGAGAACGAGTCGCCGATGCGCGGCACCGACCGCGAGCCGCAGCATGAGCCGCTCGGCGGCCGACCGATCGGCGTTCGTTTTCAGTTTCCCCGCGAGCTTGGCGCGCTCCCGATCGGGCAAGATCGGATCTTCGGTCACCTTTTGCGGGAAGAGGCGCTCGGCCAGACCCGGCACGAACACGATGTCGAAAGAGAGCCCCCGCGCTTCTTCGACGGACGCCACGTACACCCGCCCGAACGGGCGCTCGGAGGGGCGCACCATGAGATCGGCGAGTCGGCGCTCGAGCACCAGCCGGACCTCGGTGAGGTCGACCGGACCCACGTCCGACATGGGAGCAAGCTCGGCCAGCACGGCAAGGACTCGCTCGGGGCGGCGCAGCGCGCGCGTCGCGAGCGCCGTCAACTTGTCGAACCAAGTCCCCCACTTGGCGGCGAACGGCGGCGCAAGCTCCTCGAGATCGGACAGGATGGGAAGTGCGTAGGTCCGAAGATGATCGAGCGCTTCGATGTCGCGATCGATCCGGGCCGCCAGCGCGTCCTCGCCACCGCGAAGCTCGTTTCGATCGGCGATGAGTTTTTTCTTCAAGCCCGCCAGACGCCGTTCCCATCGCAGGCGTCCGCCGATGACGGCCGCATCGACGATGAGGTGCTCCCAGAGCCGTGGGGCGCGAAGGGTACCTCCCATCGTCGCCTCGCCGTCGGATGCCGGAGGCCGCGACGCCCAAGGTTCGTCGAGCTCCACTTCGGGAACCGCACGCGCGAGCGCCTGGGGCAAAGTTTCTTCGTCGGGAGGAATCCAGCGCTCGGACGCGGGCAGCGCGGAGGGCGGCGTACCCTCGGCATCGGCATCGGCCACCTCTCCGAGCGAGAGGTATTCGGCGAAGCGGCGCGCCGAGAGCCCCTCCGCCGCGCAGCCGAGGAGGGCGAGAAAAGCGCGCCCCGCCGGATCGGGCCGAATCGTGCCGCGCGCGAAGTGGGCGGGGATGGCCGCGCGCCGAAGGGCCTCCTCGAGGTGCGCGCGGTACTGCTGAGGGGACCGGAGCAAAATGGCGATCCGATCGAACGGCGTGCCCCGCTCGGCCTCTTGCTGCAGGAGCCTCGCGATCTCCACGCACTCGCGGCTCTCCCCCGGCGCCGACAAGATCACGACGTCGTCGCCCATGGTGCCGGGCACAGCGGTCGGCGAGAAGAGACCTGCCTGCAGTCGCGCGAGCGCAGTGGCGCCTGCTTCCGAATGGGTAATCACTCGCACACCGGGGAGGGCCTCGGCGCGCTGGAGCGTAGGCTCGTCGCCGGTCGGCGCGGTGAGTAAGACTTGGGCGGCACGGTCGGCGAGGATGGCGACGAGAGCGAGCTCGCGCTCGCTGCGAAGGGGGACGTCGAGCAGGAGCAGCGGCTTGCCGACCAGATCCGGCGCGGGTTCCGACCCGGCCGCCGCCGCTGCGATCCGCAGAACTTCCGCCCGGTCCACGACGGCTGCGCGCGCGAGCTCCTCCTCGTAGACGCCGAGAAGGCGAGCGACGTCCTCATCGGGAACGGCTTCGGCCGACAGGCCCGCCATCCTTAGCTCGTCCAACGTTCGCGCGAGCGCGCGCGGCAGGCCGGGACGATCGGCAATCGAGGCGAAGCGCCCGAGGCCATTTTTCGCCAGCCGATGAACGATGCGCGCGCAGATAGCTTCGAGCGGCAGCGGTCCCACCGGAGTGAGCCCTCGTTCCCCGAGTTTTCGCGATGCGAGCGCGCCTGCCAGCCGCGGCAACGTGAATCGATGCCACCCGAACGCACCTCCCCCTCTTTGCGCGGCGGTCCGCGCCACTTGCGCTGCGGCGTCGGCGGAGGCTCCCACGACGAGCACCTCCGAAGCGCGTCCGCGCGAAAGAAGGAAATCCACTGCGACGCCGACGCGCGCCGACGCTGCTGGCGAACGGAAAACGAGTTTCGCTCCCGGCGCGAGTTCAGGCGGAGCGGTCATGGACGTCGGTTTAACATTTCTTCACACGCTGGACCGTACGCGCTTAACGGGCGGGCAACAACCTACGGATGGGCCCGCGAACCACTCGAACGGGCCCGAGGAGGATGAAATGTTTCTCGGTTTTTTGATCGGCACGATTTGTCTCATTGCCCTGATTCGCGTGCTCACGCGGCGCCGCTGGTACGGCGGCTACCACCACTGGGGTTACGCGCACGCCGGACCCTATGGATGGGGTTACGGCGGTCCGCGCTGGCACGGGCGCGGGCGAGGGTTTCTCTTCTCGATCTTGGCGCGGCTCGAAGCCACGCCAACTCAGGAGAAAGCCATTTTGGGCGCATTCGACGAGCTCAAGGACACCGCCCGCGAGCTCCGGGGAACGGTGCGCGAGACCCGCGGGGACATCGCCCGCACGGTGCAAGGACCCGCTTTCGACGAGTCCGCCCTCGCGGCGGCATCGTCACGCATCGATGAATCCACCCACAAAATGCGCGCCGCGATCGCCAGCACGCTCGGCAAGATCCACGGCGTGCTCGACGACAAGCAGCGCAAGACCCTCGGCGAGCTCATCGAATCGGGCTGGGCGGCCGGGTGTTAAGGAAAGGAGGTTGACATGAGACGCTCGCTAAAAATCACTCTCTTGGCTCTGGGCACGGTTCTTGGGTACGGTTTCGCATTCCACTCGATGCGCTACCATCGCTACCGTCACGAGGCTTTCGAACATCACGTCGCCGACATCTGCGTTCGGGCAGCCGACTCGGTGAAATCCGAAAAGGCGGCACCAAAAACCAACGAGCCTGCACCGCAGTAGACCCATGCCTCGCGTTTTGCTCATCGACGACGATCGCCGTCTCCACGAGTTACTGACCACGTACCTCGAGCAGAACGGGTTCACAGTGACGGGAGCCCCCGACGGGCAGCGGGGGCTCTCGCATTTGGACGCCGAGCCGTTCGACATCGTGCTGCTCGACGTGATGATGCCCGGCATGGATGGGCTGGAAGTCTGCCGTCGTATCCGCGCCAAGAGCCGCGTGCCCATCCTGATGCTCACCGCCAAGGGGGACGAAACCGATCGGGTCGTGGGCCTCGAGCTCGGCGCCGATGATTACATCGCCAAACCGTTCGGGCCGCGCGAGCTGGTGGCCCGGCTTCGCGCCGTTCTTCGGCGCACCAACCCGCCGGAGGAGTCCGAGCTTCTGATGGACTCCTCCGGCGGGTTGGTGCGCCGAAGAA
>DASWDH010000094.1:0-5183 GCA_036395495.1 Polyangiaceae bacterium | reverse complement strand
CGGACTAAAGTTGGTGGGCAGGAAACGAATGTGTTCACGATATTCGGTCCGTTGATCATGGATTACACACTCGTCGGATCGACACTTGTTTTTCTAATTGTTGGTGTTGTTGCCGGTTTTGGTTACGGTCGCGTGATGAATGGGAACCTTGTCTCCATTCCAATATTGTTGATATTCTATATCAACGCATTGATCATGGGGGGGTGGTTTTTTACTTACAATGCCGTCACCGCAAGCCACTTCATCATCGGCTTTTACCTTCTTTGGATGCAATCGCAACTGCGCGGTCGAGACGAGCGACTACCCGTCGGAACCTCGCCGCCGATTCAGGTGCCCTGTCAAGGGCAAGCCACTTTTTCAGTCGACATTCCAGCCGGAAAGTGATTATCCACAGGATCACGCTTCGTTTCGTCTGAGTTGCGATGGGTGCGCGTGCACCCGAATCAATGAAACGGGTGTAGTCTCGGGCGTGCTGCTGGTATGGAGGTCGGCTTCATCCTGGTGCCGGTGAACCCGTGTTTGAGTTTGACCGGAGGTCCTTCGAGCACCCGTCATTGTTAGCGAAAGGAGTCCGTTTTCGACTCCGGGAGCACGCTTGAGAGAATTCACGACCGAGGACCTCACGCCGGCAGCACATTCAAGGAGGTGACCACCATGAAGGTGCTGTACCGATGCTGCGCTGGACTCGATGTGCACAAGCCAACAAGGTCAGCTTCGACGAAGCCCGGTGGCGGGGCATCCCAGTCGGCGAAAGTGCGCACCGGCACGCTTCGCCGAACACCCGGCGAAGCCCGGCGACCCCGCCTGCCTCCATGAATCGCTCTGCGCGTCGGCACGAGGATTCGATCGATCGTCGCCGGACTCGCGGACAGAACCAGTGCGCGCACCGACTGCTCAAGCTGCAGGTGTCCGTGGCGCTCAAGGGCTGGAACGAGAAGCGGCAGCAGCGGTCTGAGTCGCTTTGCGCAAACGCGGTCGGATGCTTCCCAAAGGACGACGAGCGCCTCGCGGACGGCTTCGCCGTACAAGCGCGAGCGCGTGACCGTACCTGCGATCGCCGACATTCCGACTCGGTTCAGCGTGCGGATCGCGTGCTTGCGGTGGTAGCCCGTCACGGCAACGAACTCATCGAGGATCGACAGCTTCTCCGATTTTCTTGCGGCCTGATACCGAATTGTTGACGAGCGCCTCGATCCGCTGGAATCGGAGCAGCCCGGCCGGCGGGCGCGCGGCCGGGGATTCGTGACGAAGGTCGGCTGAGTCAGGCGTCGGTCGGTTGTCCTTTCTTGGTTTTTCGCACGGAGCGACGGGTCGTAGCGTCGACCTCGGACTCGCGAAGGCGGTAGCTTTCGCCGTCGATCTTGGCGATGTCGGCATGATGCACGACGCGTTCGACGAGGGCCGTTGCGCAGGTCGCGGACGGGAAGATCGTGTGCCATTCGGCGAAGGCGAGATTGGTGGTCAAAACGAGGCTTTTCTTCTCATAGCGGCGGCTGACGACCTGGAAGAGGAGGTCGGCGTTGCGGTTGTCGAAGGCGAGGAAGCCGAGCTCGTCGAGCACGAGCAGGCCGATCTTGGCGTAATAGCGAAGCCGTCGATCCAATGCCCGTGCCGATTCCTGTGCGTTGAGGTCGAGGAGCAGCTGCGCTGCCGAGAGGAAGAGGACCGAGCGGCCGGAGAGGATGGCTCGATGGGCGATGTTTTGGGCGATCATCGTTTTGCCGAGACCACCGGGCGCGACGAGCACGACGTTGCGAGCCGCCTCCAGGAAGTCGAGCGAGAGCAGGGATTCGACGAGCGGACGATCGATCGCGGTCGGCCAGTTCCAATCGAAGTCGCTCATCGGTTTGAACTTCTCGAGACGGCTCCGGGACATTCGCCGCTCGAGGCCGCGACGGGCGCGGTCCTTCTCCTCGAGATCGGCGATGTGTTCGAGAGTCTCGGTGGGTCCCCAACGTTTCTTGGTGGCAAGCGCGATGATGTCGTCGAGCGAGGCACCGATCGAGATGAGACCGAGGGCGTGCAAACGGGTGTGCAGGTCACTCATCGCCGTCCTCGTCGCCTTTCTTGCCGGCACGAGCGAGGACGTCGTACGCGCCAAGAGAGCGTGGAGCCACGACGAGATCGCGGACGCGAGGATCGTTCGGCAGGACTGGAGGGACGGTCACCTTGACGTTCTTGGCGCGTCGGCGTTGGTCGAGCACGTGCGCGACGGATTGGGCGGCGAACGCGCCGCGACGGCAGGTCTCGGCGAGCGCGGCCTCGAGCTCCGAAGGCCCGTACTGAGCGAGCAGATGCAGAAGCCGCGTCGTGGTGCCGCCAAGATGGCCGCCGTGCACGGCGACCTTCTGCAAGAAAGGTTCGGCACTCGCACAGGTAGCCATGAGACGATTGCGCCCTCGATGTTCGCGGGCGCGCCGCTTCTCTTCAGCGAGACCCTCGAGATGCAGTTCGGACTCGACCTGCTGCCCGCGTTCCCACGAGCGCGAGTGGCGCGCGATCTCTTGATCGCCGTCGAGGATGCGGATGTGCGTATCGGATGCGACGAGCGTGAGGGGTTTGCGTACGAGGGTGTGCGGGATGGAGTAATCGTTGGCGTCGAAGCGGACGTACGGGGATTTGCCGGATGCAACGCCGCGCACATAGTCGCAAGTCATGGGATGCGCCGGTAGTGGGAGCAGTCTCGGTCGCTCCTGGTCGAGCGCATCTTTGACAGTTCGCTTGTGCGGGTCACCCGGTACGGTGCGAGCATGGGCGATGCCAAGGGTCCAATCGTCCAGTTGCCGATTGAGGTCCTCGACCGAGCGGAAGATTCGCGCAGCGAAGAACGATTCGCGAAGGTAGCGTATGGCCCGCTCGACGCGCCCCTTCTCATTGCCCCGCGCCACGGCGACGGGCCGAGGGGCAAAGTGGTAATGGCCCGCAAGCTCGAGCAGCTTCGGATGCAAGCGGATGATGTCCCCGACTCGCTCGAGAACGGCCGTTTTGAGATTGTCGTAAAGGAGGGTACGCGGCGATCCGTGGAACGCTTCGAACGCGGCGACGTGGCAACGCAAGAAGCTCTCCAGCGTTTGATCGAGCACGAACCGGGCGAAGATCCCGCGCGACCATGAGAGCACCATGACGAAGCACGAGAGCGGCCGGCTCGTATTGCCAATGGCGATAGAGCCGAACGAGCCCCAATCGACCTGGCCTTGCTCACCCGGCAGCGTCGAGAGCCGGAAGAACGCCTCGTGTCGTGAGACCGGGCGTACGCGCCGCACGTAGCGACGCAGTGGCCAGATCGACCCTTCGTAGCCCCGCTGGCGGATCATTTCCAAGAGGCGCGTTGCTCGCAGGCGCGGATGTTGCTCGAGTGTTACCTGAACGAAGTCCTTGTACACATCGAGAATCGTCGCCGACGGACGGTGGGCAATGTTGACGAAGCGCTTGGGCTCGATGGCAAGCTCGACGGTGTCGCGGTGCACGCCGAGCTCGGCGGCGATCGTGCCGATCTTCCAGTGCTCGGCAAAGAACAAACGCCGCATGCGCGAGCGCAACTCGGGCGGGATCATCGCGCCACCTCGAAGAGCAGAAGCTGGCGTAGGTCGGAGAAGTCACCGAGCCCGGCGATGTCTCGATGTCGGCGGCGAACGCGACCGGGTGCGGGGACCCAATCGACGCTGTAGAGAGGGCCGCCGAAGTCGGTGAACGCTTCTCGATAGGGGCTCAAGTCGGACACCCCATCCCTCTCGCCCGCACCCAGCGCAGCGCGGACCTTCTGCCCCTGCCACAGGGCGATCGCTTCGAGCAGCGTCGCCATCGCTCTCGGGTGCGACGGCGACGGCGAGAGGCGCGCTTTGAGAATCGTCTCGCTCGGCCCCGCCATCGCCAAGACCCGTGTGCTGCTCTTCTCGGGCAAAACGCCCATCCAGATGTCGCTCATCGGTCGTCTCCTCGCACGCGAGCGGCATCACCTCCGTGGTGATCGCGGCCGCGGGCTCGGCGACCATCGCCGTCAGGCCAAGTTCTTGGCGACCGGTGTCCGTTACATTTTGCGCTCGACCGGCCCGGTACCGAGCGACGCGGCGAGCGGTGGACCACCGCCCGTCGAAGCTCAGCCAGTACTGGCGCTTGCTCACGCGCCGGTTTTCGGCGCGGTTGCGGTCGTGGCACTCGTCCGAGCAGTAGATCTGGCCGTGATCACAGGGGCTGCAAAAGAAGACGATTCGGCGACAGTCGTCACGAACGCACTGAACCAGCCGAAGATCGAACACGCGCCGCGAATGCGACCACCGGAAAGTGGACCGCTACGGCGAACGTGTGCGACAACAACATCGTCGGTCGCGTTGCGCCGCGGCGACACCTGGGCTCGGAGATTCGACGTCTCCGGGCCCTACTCTTTGGAGGGGTCTACAACGCGATCGTGCTCAGGCTGCTCGTCGAGGGCCAACTACGCGACGAAGCCGGGCTGCACCGGAAACCGCGGAACGGGGCGCCCGTCTACACCGAATCGCGATCGCCGCTACGAGCTCGCGCCGCGTACTGGTACTGATCGTCTTCGACATACCTGCCTCCTTCCGCCCGCTGGTAGCAGGCTTCGTGAGGCAACGGTCCCCGCTCAGTCACGTCCCGAGCGAGGCAATGCGACCTGCAGAAGTAATTGTCGTCGATCATCCGGCTCTCGGTGTTCGTAAGCACCTGGTGTGGCGTCGACTGCCGGATGTAGATCACTGCCTTGCGGTCCAGGTGGTGCGGCTGAATGAGCTCGGAATTGATCATCGATCACCTCGCGAAGTACGCTCGTCAGGTCTGCGGCGATCTCTGCTCGGAGTTCGCCGGACAAGGATCCCCAGAGTCGGCAGGGGTCGATGGGCATGCACCGCACGCTCGCGCCATCGAGACCAATTCTTCGACGGCAGCGCCCGTTACCTTGGTGCGATGAATTTGTCCAGTTTTCGGCGCAACGATCGCCTCGGGCGCGATGCGCAGCAGAACGTCGCCTCATTCGTAGAACACCGTCACGTAGGTCGCCGCGATCTTGCCGGGCCTGACCGTTGGACGCGAGGCCACACGGAAGCTGCGTCCGTACAGGGGGTGAGCAGGGTCTTTAACGGTCACCCTCTCGTCGAGGTGCTCTCGTGAGTCCTCGACAGGGGTACCAACTTCGATGGTCCTTACATCCCTTGGAGCACGGCCCGCTT
>DASWDH010000093.1:0-11988 GCA_036395495.1 Polyangiaceae bacterium | reverse complement strand
ACCCGTACGCCTACGGCGAGGTTCTGCAAGCGCCCGGCAAGCCGACGCTTCTGCTCTATGCGCATCATGACGTGCAACCGGCGGGTGACGCGCAAGCATGGCAAACACCGCCCTTCGAACCGACGGAAAGGGGCGGCCGCCTCTACGCTCGCGGCAGCGCCGACGACAAGGCGGGCATCGTCGTGCACACGTCGGCGATCGATGCGTGGCTCGGCGCTGGCTCATTGCCCCTCAACATCAAGATCATCGTCGAGGGGGAAGAAGAGATCGGCTCCGAGCACCTCGGTGCCTTTCTTCGAGCCCATGCCCAGATGCTGCAGGCCGATGCGATCGTCCTCACCGATACTTGCAACTTCGAGACGGGTCTTCCGTCCATCACCACCGCGCTTCGAGGTCTCGTCACCTGCGAGGTCGAGGTGCGTTCCATGAAGCAGTCGCTGCACTCGGGCATGTGGGGCGGCCCGGTTCCCGACCCGGTGATGGCCCTTTGCCGAATGCTGGCGGCGCTCACCAACGCCGATGGCAGCATTGCGATCCCGGGTATCGCCGACAAGGTGAAACCGCTCACACCCGACGAGAGGAAGAGCATTCAATCGCTGCCCGGCGACGAGGCGCACTTCCGAGGACAGGCCGGCCTGCTCCCGGGCGTCGAGCTCCTTGGTGGCGGACGTCATCCCTGGGAAACGAATTGGCGACAACCTTCGATTGCCATCAACGCGTTTCAGGCGAGCTCGCGAAAAGATGCCCGTAACATCATCTGTGATTCGGCATGGGCGCGCCTGGGGATCCGAATCGTTCCCGACATGGATCCCCACGAGGTCCAGGCCAAGCTCGTGAAAGCGTTGAAGGACGCGACGCCGTGGGGGCTCGAATGCCGCATCAAGGAGGATCACCCGGCCGGCTGGTGGTACACCGATTCGGGCCACCCCGCGTTTCAGGCGGCATTTCGTGCGCTCGAGAAAGGCTACGGAACGCGCGCCGTCACCATTGGATGCGGCGGTTCGATTCCCTTCGTCGAGCCGTTCGCGCGGGAGCTCGGCGGCGTGCCGGCCCTGCTCATCGGGGTCGAAGATCCGTACACCAACGCGCACTCCGAAAATGAGAGCCTACACCTCGGCGACTGGGAAAAAGCGGTGAAGAGCGCCATCCATCTTTATCAGGAGCTCGCCGACGCCCTCGCGTGACGGTCAGTACGGAACGCGGTCCGGATTGCGGTTCCACGCATCGAAGGGGGCGCTCGCTTCGGCGGCAAGGATCTGCACGAGCGGCACCGTGCGCTCCGACAGAGGTAGGCCGAACTCCTCGTAGACACGGGCGTCGTCGAAACCGGCCGCCGCTGCCTCACGCCGCGTCGCGGCGAAATACACGCGCTCGATGCGCGCCCAATAAACCGCGCCGAGGCACATCGGGCAGGGTTCGCAGCTCGCGAAAAGCGCGCAGCCCGCGAGCTTGAAGCTCCCCAGCGCTCGCGCGGCTGCTCGAATCGCCTGAATCTCGGCGTGGGCCGTCGGATCGTTTTCCGATACGACACCGTTCGATCCCGACGCCACCACCTCTCCATCTCTGACGATGAGCGCGGCAAACGGCCCGCCCCGTCCGCTCGCCGCGTTCATCGCGGCTTCCGCCAGACAGCTGCGCATGAGATCCACCGCAGAAGGAACTTCGCCCATCACCTGAGCATAGCTCGGAGATGTGGCTCCGCTTTCTCGAGCGATTTCTGAGGTAAGTAGGCTTACGGCGAAGGAAGCGTACCCCAGCTCGGGCGGCGATGGTCGCTCTCAGCGCGATGCTTGATCGGGTGGGTCGGACGTTTCGGTTTGAGCGGGGCAAAACGGGGGTTCACAGCCACGAGCTTTCACCTTGGTCCGAATCTGCTAGACAACGCTCCCCCGAGGCTTCGTGACGCTGGTGACGGATAACGCGCCTATCGATCAGATCGCTTCGTTCGAGCTGCCTTCGGACAGGCGGGTCGTTCGGACGCGCGACGTCGCCAACGAAATCGCCCGGCTCGGACGCGGCGCTGCCAATCGAATTGTCCACGTGGCCGGCGTCACCGGCACGATGTCCGCCCTGGTGGCCCGGGCCGTCGCACTCGCCGATCCTCGGCCGGTGGTCTGCGTCACGACGGACCTCGAAGCGGCGCGCGGGCTGGTCGACGACCTCAACTTCGTGTGGGGAAACCGAGCGACGGAGACAGCTCAGGGCGAGGTGCTTCTCTTCACACCGCCCGAGGCGAGCCCCTACGCCGACGTGACCCCCGATCGCCGTGGTGCGATGGCCAGGCTGGTCACGCTCTTTCACCTCGCTCAGAAGCTACCGTGGCGTTTTCTCGTGGTGCCGGCGGCGGGACTGGCTCGCCGGGTCATTCCGAAGAGCGAGGTCGAGCGACACTCCGACCTCATCCTGGCCGAGCAAGAGCTCGACCGCGACCGGCTGATCGCGCGCCTCAGCGCCGCCGGATACCTGCGTGTTCCGCTCGTCGAGGACCCTGGCTCCTTCGCCGTGCGCGGATCGGTTCTCGACCTGTGGCCCGCCTCGAGCGAGTACCCCGTGCGACTCGAGCTCTACGGCGATCTCGTTTTGTCCTTGCGCCCCTTCGATCCGTCGCTCCAGCGGACCGTCGGTACCGCGGAGCTCGACGCGGACAACCCGGCGGCGAAGGAAGCGAAGGCTTCCAAGGCCCGCGAGCTCTCCGAGCTGTGGCTCCCGCCCGCGCGCGAGACGATCTTGACACCGGAAGCCGTCGACCGCGCGAGAGAAATCGTCCGCTCCCTGTGCGACAAGGTCGACCTGCCATCGAGTCGGGCTCGCGCTCTCATCGAAGACGTGGCGAGCGGCCGCGCCTTTTTCGGCGCCGAGGGATTTTTGCCCGCCTATTACCCCCTCGAGACCCTGTTGCACTACGTGCCCGAGGACGCACTGGTCATGATCGAAGATCCTCCCTCGGTCGTGCGCGCGGTGCGCGAGGAGATCGACCGTGCCAAGCGGGATGAAGCCGACAAGAGCGGCCAGCCCCACCTGCCTTTCGAAGAGCTCTATCAGGACGAGGAGAATATCGTGTCCGCCATCGGACAGCGGCCAGTGCTCTCGCTGCACCGATCGGCGGTGGCCGGCGGAGGCGAAGCGCACGATCTGACGCGGTTCGAGGCGGCGCCGGAGGAGACTCCGTCGCTCGCCGCGCGCGACCACGGCGATCTCGAGCGCGCCGTCGCGGCGGCGCGAGCATCCCGGGGCAAGCACGGCGCACTCGATCCTTTGCTGGACCGTCTGATCGCTTGGCGGGAGGGGGGTTTTTCCGTTTTGCTCGCGGCGCGCACCGAGACGCAGGCCGAGCGGCTGGTTTCGCTCATTCGTCATCGTGATCTGCCCTGCACCTTGCGACCGGGTCGATTCGAACCGAGCAGGCTCGATGTCCGCACGCCGGGCGGCGAGACGACCGTCGTGGTGGGGCCACTCGCGCGCGGTGTCATCGCGCCTGCGGAGGGTCTGGTGCTCGTCACCGAAGAGGAAATCTTCGGACGGCGCGTGCACCGGGCCAAGGGGCGTGCCGCAGGTCGGGGGGCCAAACCATTTCTCGAGGACCTGCGGGCGCTGCAGGTGGGGGACCACGTGGTGCACGTCGAGCACGGCATCGGCAAGTACCTCGGCCTTCTGCACAAAGACATCGGCGGACTCACCGTCGATCTGTTGCTCGTCGAATACGCCGCCGGAGACAAGCTTTACCTGCCCGTTTACCGGCTCAACCAGATCCAGAAATGGTCGGGCGGCGAAGGGGCGCCCAAGCTCGACCGTTTGGGAGGGCAGACCTTCTCCAAGACCAAACAGCGGGTGGAGAAGCAGGTGCGGCAAATGGCCGATGAGCTGCTGCGCCTCTACGCCGAACGCCAAGCGATCCCGGGCGATGCGCTCGCGCCAGCCGACGACGACTACCAGGGGTTCGAGGCCACGTTTCCGTTCGACGAGACGCCCGACCAAGCGCGAGCCATCAGCGAGGTCTTCAAGGATCTCGAAACGGCGAAGCCGATGGACCGTCTGGTGTGCGGCGACGTGGGTTTCGGCAAGACGGAAGTCGCGATCCGCGCGGCGTTTCGCACGGCTCAGAACGGAAAGCAGGTGGCGGTTCTCTGCCCGACGACGGTGCTCGCCCAGCAACACTGGCTGTCGTTCGAGGCGCGCATGCGGAATTATCCCATCAAAGTCGCGGCGCTCTCACGATTTCAGAGCCGGCAAGAGCAGGCCGACATCGTGCGCGGGCTGAAAGACGGAACGGTCGACATCGTCATCGGCACGCACCGGCTCCTCTCGAAGGACGTGCATTTCAAACGCCTCGGCCTGCTCGTCGTCGACGAGGAGCAGCGCTTCGGCGTCACACACAAGGAGCGTATCAAGCAGCTGAAGCTCAACGTCGACGTTCTCACCCTCACCGCGACCCCCATCCCGCGCACGCTGCAGATGGCCGTGAGCGGCCTACGAGACATGTCGCTCATCGCCACCGCGCCGGTGGACAGGCGCGCCATCCGCACCATCGTGACCCGTTCCGACGACGCGGTCGTGCGCGAGGCCATTCGGCGCGAGCTCGCCCGAGGCGGACAGATCTTCTACGTGTACAATCGCATCGATGGAATCTACGAGCGAGCCGCGCGCGTGCAGGCGCTGGTGCCGGAGGCCCGGGTCGTGGTCGGACACGGGCAGATGGCGGAAGCCGCCCTCGAGCAGGCAATGTTCGACTTCATCGAGGGGCGGTACGACGTACTCGTTTCGACGGCCATCATCGAGAGCGGGCTCGACATCCCTCGCGCCAACACGATCATCATCGACCGCGCCGACATCTTCGGCTTGGCCCAGCTCTACCAGCTGCGCGGCCGCGTCGGCCGCTCGAAAGATCGTGGCTATTGCTACCTCATCGTCCCGCCGCCGAGCTCGATGACCGATGAAGCCCGCGCGCGCATCGAAGCCCTCGAGCGCCACACCGATCTCGGCTCCGGTTTTCAGATCGCCTCGCTCGACCTCGAGCTTCGCGGGGCGGGCGACCTCTTGGGCGCCGAACAGAGCGGCAGCGTCGCCTCGGTGGGTTTCGATTTGTTTTGCCAGATGCTGGAGGAAGCCGTGCACGAGCTTCGCGGCGAACCCATCGTGCACGAAGTCGAGCCGGAGCTCTCCTTCGACGTCGAGGCGCTCTTGCCCGAGGAGTACATCGCCGACGTCGGCGTGCGGCTGAGCCTCTACAAGAGGCTCGCCAGCGCCGAAGGCGAACAAGAGGTGACCGATTTGGCCGTCGAGATGGAGGATCGCTTCGGCCCACCTCCATCGGAAGCCAAGAGCCTGGTGCACCTGATGCGCATCAAAACCGAGCTGCGCCGCCTTCGCGTGCTCGGCTGCGAAGCGAGCCCGCGGACCGTCACACTTCACCTGCGGGAAGACACGCCGCTCGATCCGGCCAAGTTGACCGCGCTCGTCGTGAAGAAAGGCTCGCCTTATCGCGTCACGCCGGACATGCGGGTGACGCGCCGCATGACCGATCACGACCAAGTTGCCGACGGCCTCGCCGCGACGGACAAGATGCTCGCCGAGCTCGCGCTCTGCCTGAAGAACGATTAATCCTTTGGCGCACGTTGTGCCGTAGCATACTGTGCCAGTCATCGTGCATATTGGCTAATGATTGGCACCGATCCTGCTAAGGACGTGTGCCATGGCACACGTCCAACTCCACGGCGAGGCTGCGGATGCCCTCGATGCCCGCGCGCCGTCGGTACCGGCAGAGACCGTCCGAGCGTGGCTCGCGGGGGCGCCTCTCTCGCGCGAGGCACATCTCATTTCCGGGCTCGTCATGCCGGCGATCGTCTTGGCGATGGACATGTGGAGGGTACGTGCCTTCACGATCGACGACGCGTACATCTCGTTTCGTTACGCGCGCAACCTCGCGCATGGCCTCGGCCTCGTCTACAACCCCGGCGAGCGGGTCGAAGGCTACACGAACTTTCTGTGGACGCTCCTTCTCGCAGGCGGCATCCGTCTTGGCTGCGATCCCGAGCTGCTCTCCAAAATTCTGGGCAGCACGTTCGCGCTCGCTTCTCTCGGCGCGACGTACCTTCTCGCGCGAAGACTTCGCCCGTTCGACAACGTTCCGTGCGTCGCGACTTGGCTCCTCGCGTCGACCATTGTTTTTTCGGGTCACTCGATGTTCGGCCTGGAGACGGCGCTGTTCGTGTTTCTCGTCCTCGCCGGGTTGGAGCTCCTTTTCCGCGAAGAACGAAGCAGCGGCCGGGGCTTTCCTTTTTCGGGATTGGTGTTCGGCTTGGCGGGACTCACCCGTCCCGAGGCACCGATGTTCCTCGCTATTGCGATGCTCTGTCTGGGGCGGCGCTTTTTCGGCGGGAAAAATCTCGTCCGGGGTGCCCTTTTCACGTTGGTCCTCGGCTCCCACGTCCTCTGGCGCCACGCCTACTATGGTCGGTGGTTGCCCAATACCTTCAGCGCCAAGACGGGAAACTTCTCCGGCCAAGTCGAGTCGGGTTGGGGATATGTCCAAAATTACTTCGTGCACGCGGGGCCGCTCATATGGCTGTCCGTGCTCGGCCTCGTTTGGGCGGTCGAGGCACGCCGACGTGATGTCGCGCCGATTGCACTGATCGCAGCCGCGATGCTCGCCTATGTCGTCGCAGTGGGAGGCGACTGGATGCCCTACTTTCGCTTCCTCGCTCCGTTCGAGCCGCTTTGTTTCTTACTCGTCGACCTCGGCGCGCGTTCGGTGCTCGACCAGCGCATGCCCGCAGCGCGGCTGGCAGTCGTGGCGTTCGGCTTCGCGATGTTCACCGGGCGTTTCGACGTCATGCGCGGCTCGCAGCGGTGGATTCTGCGTCACGAAGACCGTTTCTGGCACATGGCCGCGGGAGGCACAGCCAAGTGGCTCAACGAGCACGAGCCCGGAGAGATCGCGATCGGTGACATCGGCTATGTCGGTTACGCCACCGACTATCCGCTCTTCGATCTGCTCGGCCTCGTCGACCCGGTGATTGGTCAGCTCCCCGGCGGCTACACCCGCAAGATCGGCCGTGGCTTTACCGAGCGCTTTTTCGAGAAGGAACCATTCTATTTTCTTCTGATTTCCCAAGACAGCAGTTGCCGAAAACCATCGGTACCCATCTCTCGTGTGATTTTCGCCGACCCGCGGTTCGATCCACTCTATGAGGTGGCCGGTCAGGTAGCCCTCGATAATGACGCCGCGTGGTGCATCTACCGGAAAAGACCGCCCGGGGAATGAGCGACGATCAACCGAGTCAGGCCGCCGCCAGTCCGTGCTCGACGGCCAGCCGGCCGACGACTTCCAGCAGCTCGCGCGCTTCGTCGAGACTGCCCAGTCCGAGCTGACCGGTCACCTGGGCACGAACGATGACGCGGCCGGTGTCGGTGAGCTCCAGCTTGAAGTACCCGAGCAGCGAGCCGTCGGGAATCCGGCCCACCATGAATCGATCGTCTTCACGATAGACGCGGAAATCCCCTTCCGGCACCTCGATCGTGCTGGTGTGCGGATCGACTTTCGCGCGGAGCGCCACCATGCCCGACTAGCGTAGGACCTTTCATGCGCGTTTTGAACGTCCAAAGGTATGCCGGTCCAACGACCCAGGGACGAAGCTCGATCGCGATCGCACCACACTCTTGAGGAGCAACGACCGGCGATGCCGCAGAAAAATCAGACACCTGTGCGGCGCCGCCGTTCGTCGCGCGAGCACGCTCGATGGGTGCAAGAGCATGCGCGAATCGATGATTCCGCTTTCCCCGAGTACCCCAACGACCCAGCCAGACGCGGCGCATCGCGCGGGGCGCTTCCCAACGGCAATCCGTGGCGGCCGGAGCGGGACGACCAGACGCCCGGCCCCACCTGGGCGCACCCGACGAACCCGTCATCGGTCGAGCCGACGAGCCCCCGCGTCGCGTCGGAGTTACCTAGGCGCACGCAGCGCGTCGAAGCACCTCCTCGTCCGAACGAACGAGGGAAAGGCCGTGCGATAACGGCCGCGTCGACGCGCACGGATCGCCGGATCGCAGAGGACATCACCCGCAGATTCTCGGATTCCAAGAACTTCGACGCGAAGCTCGTCTGGATCGAGGTGCACGGGAAAGAAGTGTTTTTGCGTGGTCGTCTTCCGAGTCGCAACGCAAAAGGGGAGGCCCAGCTGCTCGCGTCATCGGTGCGCGGCGTCACCCGCGTGCACAACGAGATACGCGTCGGCAAGTCGGCCTGACGAGAAGGGCCGGCCTCTTTGGGGTAGACTCTCGGTGAGGTCCTCCTTGAAGACGCGAAAGCCTTCCCTCTTTCTCGCTGGCCTCGTTGCCATCGGATGCGGTGGCAATGTGTCCCATACCGCCGGGTCCGTCGATGGTGGGCCCGACGTGTCGGCTGCCGGAGGAAATGCAGGCGCCGGTGGCGCGGGGAGCGGAGGAGGCGGCGCCGGAGGTGCAGCCGGCGTCGATTGGGGCGTCTGCAGTGGCCCGGGTCAGTGCGTTCTGGAGAAGAAGGGTTGCTGCAATCCCTGCGGCACGCCGGTGCTCGACAGCTTCGCCGCCGTCAACGCCAGCTACGTCGAAGCATACCAGGCCGCCACCTGTCCGGTACCCATGCCCTGCCCGCGCTGCGCAACGGTGCCCAACGTCTATTTCGCGGCGCGCTGCGTGGGGACGCACTGCCAAGCTTTCGACGTCCGGCAAGTGCCGGAGTTATCGGCTTGCTCGGTCGATGGAGATTGCCGTCTTCGCCTGGGGCTCGACTGCTGCGAATGCGGATCGCTGGGCCAGTGGACGGCGGTGAGCCTTTCCGGTCTCGCCGCGCTTGGAACGACCGTATGCGCCCCCGACACGGCCTGTGACGACTGCGCGCCCACCCCTCCCGCTGGCACGACACCGATCTGTTCAGGCGGACACTGCGAAGTCGTCACGCTCAATTGAGCCCCTGAACCTCTCGCCTGAAGCGTCGAAGGGTGCGCTATTCTCCCCCCTCATGCTGCAGGAAACCCGTGCGCGGATCGATCGCCTTTCGCTCCCGTGGAACGCTTACGGGAGCGATCCCTACGGAATCTGCAAGAACGATCTGGTCTGGTTTTTCTCCGCCGCGACGTTTCTCTATCGTGACTACTTTCGGGTGCGGGCCATGGGAACCGAGCACGTGCCGTCTCACGGCCGCGCGATGCTGGTGGGCAATCACTCGGGGGGAATTGCGCTCGACGCGCTCATCGTCGTCGCCGCCATGTTCCTCGAAAAGGACCCGCCTCGGCTGGCGCAGGGGATGGCCGAGAAGTTTCTCGCCAATACACCGTTCGCGTCACGCCTCACCAGCCGCCTCGGTCATTTGACCGGACTGCCCGAGCACGTGGTGCAGATGCTCGAAGACGAGCGCCTGGTTCTCGTCTTTCCCGAGGGTGCGCGAGGAACGGCGAAGCTTTTTTGGGACCGCGATTCGCTGGTCCAGTTCGGAACCGGGTTCATGCGATTGGCGCTGCAGACGCAATCTCCGATCATTCCGTTTGGATTCGTGGGGGGCGGAGAAGCCATCCCGACGATCGCCAATTCGTACAAGCTCGGACGATTGCTCGGCGCGCCGTACGTTCCGTTCACGCCGTGGATCGTTCCGCTCCCCCTTCCGGTGCGCCTGGACGTGCACTTCGGGGCCCCCATGACCTTCGAAGGCAGCGGAAACGAAGACGACGCGACCATCGAAGACAAGGTCGAGGAGGTCAAGCGCCGTATCGCCGACCTCGTCGCCGAAGGACGACGGAGCCTGCGCGGCGCATGAAAATCCTGGTCACCGGAGCGTCGGGCCTTCTCGCGCGCGAAGTCATCCGCAAGCTGCGCGCGACGCAACACGAGATCGCCGGAATCGACGCGCGACCGTGGCCCGACGCCCCGGCCGGCGTGAACGTGCACGTCGTCGACGTTCGCAAGCGAGCGGCCGAAGACGTGTTTCGCCGCTTTCGACCGAACGCGGTGATTCACATGGCCACGGTCACCCATTTGCGGGAGAAAAGCGCGGAGCGCTACCGCATCAATTTGGGCGGCACGAGCGCCGTCTTCGATCACGCCGAAGCCCACGGCGCGAAGCACGTCATCTTCGTCGGACGGCACACGTTTTATGGCGCCGCACCCGACTCGCCGCTCTATCACAAAGAATACGAGCCGCCGATCGGCGCGCATGCTTTCCCCGAGCTCGCCGATCTGGTCGCCGCCGACCTCTACGCGTGTACGGCGCTCTGGCGGATCCCCGAGCTCAAGACTTGCGTGCTGCGCGTCTGCTACACGCTCGGGCCGAGTCGCCACGGAACGCTGTCCGCTTACCTCCACCCGCGACGGGTCCCCACTGTGATGGGATTCGATCCCCTCTTTCAATTCATGCACGAAGACGACGTCGCCGGCGCGATCGTGGCCGCCCTGGAGAAGAGGCTGCATGGCGTCTACAACGTTGCCGGACCGCCTCCCCTGCACCTCGCGACGCTCATCCGGGCCGTGGGTCACACGCCGCTGCGGATTCCGGAGCCGCTTCTTCGCTTCGCCTTCGGGCGTTTCGGGCTCCCCCTCCTTCCCCCCGGCGCGGTGACCCATCTCAAATATCCGGTCGTCATCGACGCGACCACCTTCAAGCTGGCGACCGGATTCCAGTTCCGGTACGACGAGCGGCAAACGATCGACAGTTTTCGTGCCGCACCCGACGGCAAGTGACCCTAGCATTACTGCGTCAGATCTTGGCTCGCGGATCGATAGGGTCATTGCATATTGCGGCTGCGCGACGCAGTAGTCTTCGAGAGCCGAACCTCACCGCGAAACGGCGAGCTGCGTGGCCGCGGCGACACCCGCCGCTTCGAAAGCCGCGGTCGACTTCATCGGCGGATTCGATTCCTGATCCTCCAAAAAGCCGATCAGTCGCTCTCGAAGCACGTAGTAATCGGGATGGTTCAGGACCTCCTGACGAATGCGTGGCCGGGCGAACGGGACTTCTAGAATGTCGCCGACCTTCGCCGCGGGGCCGCTCGTCATCATCGCGATACGATCGGAGAGGAACAGCGCCTCGTCGACGTCGTGAGTGACCATCAAAGCGGTCTTCTGATCCTTTGCCCAGAGGTCGAGCAGCACTTCTTGCAGCTCGTAGCGGGTCAAGGAGTCCAACATGCCGAACGGCTCGTCCAAGAGCAGCATCTTCGGGTGAAGAGCGAACGCCCGCGCCAGCCCCACCCTCTGTCTCATTCCCAGCGAGAGCTGGTTCGGCTTTCGCTCGGCGCATCCGGCGAGACCCACGAGCTCGAGATAGTGGAGTGCCATCTCGTTTCGCTCTCGCTGCGTTCGCGAGGCGAAGACCTCGTCGATCCCGAGCCTGACGTTCTCCAGCGTCGTCATCCAGGGAAAGAGGCATGGCGACTGGAAGACGACGCCGCGATCGGGCCCCGGCTCGGTCACTTCCTTGCCGGCGAGGATGATCCCGCCGGACGTGCTCGAGAGGAGCCCGGCGAACACCGAGAGGAGGGTCGATTTGCCGCATCCCGAATGCCCGATGAGTGAAACGAATTCCCCTTTTTGCATCGTGAGGTTGAAATCCCGCACGATGACCGCCGGGCCGCGCGGCGTGTCGTACGTCTTTTCGACGTTCCAGATCTCGACGTACTTCTTCATGCGATGATTTCCAGCCGGGCGCCTTGGGGTTCGACTAGTTCGGTGGTCACAGCCTGGCGCTTGCGCGCCGCCGACGTCATCAGGTAGTCGATGACGCCAGCGCGAATTTCTTTGAAGTGGGGGTCGTGATTGAGGGCCCTCTTGTTTCGGGGCCTTTCGATTTCGACGGCGAACGAGGGACCGAGGACGGCCGAAGGTCCCGCGCTCAGGGGAACGATGCGATCGGCGAGCAGAATCCCCTCGTCCACGTCGTTCGTAATCAGCACCACCGTCGTGCGACTCTGCCCGCAGATGCGCTGGAGCTCGTTTTGGATCGTCGCTCGCGTGAGCGCGTCG
>DASWDH010000092.1:0-12287 GCA_036395495.1 Polyangiaceae bacterium | reverse complement strand
GTGCGACGAACGTCCGGACCAGGTCCTGAGCTCGATGTCGCCACGGCCGCGAAGCAAACGCTCGTAGCGCTCGACGAGTGCCTGCCGGATGTCGCGCCGGCGCCGTAGCTTGTCGATCTGTGGAAGCAGGATGGCCGCTTCGATGTCGGTCATGGCAGCCTTGTAACCGAACTCGACCATGTCCCAATGCACGTAGCGTCCGCCGTGCCGCGACGAAGCGTCTTTGGAGACTCCGTGGTTGCGCAAGCGGCGCAGACGTTCGCAGAGCATCGGGTCGCGCACGACGACAGCACCCCCGTCGCCTGAGGTCATGGTCTTGGTCGCGTAAAAGCTGAAGACGGTGACGTCACCGAGCGCTGCGACGCGCACGCCATCGTTTTCGGCCTCGATCGCGTGGGCGGCATCCTCGACGAGAGCCAGGCCGTGCCGGTCGCAGATGGCGCGGAGGCGACGCATGTCCGCCAGCTGACCATAAAGATGGACGGCGATCACCGCCCGCGTCCGCGGCGTGATGGCCGCTTCGACCGCGGCGGGATCGATGAGCCCGGTCCGCGGCTCGACGTCGGCAAACACCGGTATCGCGTCGTGAAACAGAGCGGCATTCGGGGTCGCAACGAACGTCATCGGGGTCGTGATCACCTCGTCGCCGGCCCCGATACCGAGCGCCTCGAGGGCCAAGGCGAGCCCCATCGTGCAGCTCGAAACGCCGACCACGTTTTTTTGACCTACGAACGCGCCAAACGCCTGCTCGAACTCCAGAACCCGCGGGCCGAGCGTCAGAAACAGCGATCGCAGCGTGTCTGTGATCGACGAGATTTCCGCGTCACCTAGGTCGTGCTTGTAGAACTCGATGCGCTGCATAGCTTTACTTTGTCAGAACCTCACTACCAGATCGTTGGATCGGAGTAGCCATAGTCCCACGAAAGTACTGACCGAACAGGCGGAACTGGCTTTCGGCGAAGCCGCAGAGGCGACGCCTCGCGGCCATTCCGTATTGCAGCACACCTCGGACGGCCTCGCCGTAACTCACCTTGCCACCTCGCCGCGATTGCCGATCGTGATCTGTCATAGCCAAGATCTGACCCAGTAGAGATAGGCTACTCGGGCTCAGGACAGGACGCGCCCATCCATGGCAACGTCGTTGAACGTGCGCTCGACATCGGACAGAAATTGATACTGCCGCAGCGTGTACCACCTGCGGTCATCGGGATCGACGGCCCCCGAGCGCAGCGCCGCTAGAATCTCGGTGATACCGTCCTCGATCGTGCGGCTCGGGCGAAAATCGAGCATGTCGCCGACGCGATCGAACGCGACGTTGTAATCGCGCAAATCGGGATCGGTGGGCGCCATGACGATTTCGGTGCCCGGAACGAGATCCCGCACGCGGTAAGCAAGATTCTTGATGCGGACGTTGTTGGTCGTCGACCCGACGTTGAGGATCTCGTTTTTCAAGCGATCCTGCGGCGCCTCGACGACGCGCCGGATCGCTTCTGCGACGTCCTGAACGTGCACGAAGGGTCGCCATTGCTGGCCGCCTCCCTCGACGACGATGCGGCGCGCGACATAGGCGTTCTTGGTCATGACGTTGACGGCGAGGTCGAAGCGCATCTTCTCGGAGAGGCCGAATACCGTCGCGAAGCGAAGCGCGGTGACCGCAATGCCGGTGTTCTTGCCGAGCGCAAAAAGGCCTCGCTCGGCGTCGGCCTTGCAGTGCGCGTAGAGAGAGACAGGATTGAGCGGCGATTCTTCGGTGAGTCGTAAGCCGGCGCCGTGCCCATAAACGCTGCAAGACGATGCGAAAACGATGCGTGTGGCGCCAGCCGCCTGCGCGAGCCGCGCCACCCGCAAGGCGCCCTCGAGGTTGATGCTCCGGGTGAGGTCGGCATCGAGCTCGCACGAGGGGTCGTTCGAAATCCCCGCAAGGTCGACGAGAGCATTGGCCCCCTCGAACATTCGGGGATCGACACGACGGATGTCAGCGCGAACCAACCGAAGTTGCTCCGGATACGCGCCCTCCGCGCGGTGCAAGCTGGCTTTACCGAAGTAGAGCCGGTCGATGACCGTCACCTGGTGGCCGGCCTCCAAGAGCACCGGAACGAGTGTCGAACCGATGTAGCCAGCTCCCCCGGTAACGACGATGTGCATCGGACGTCCTTGCGCCTGGCTTCTACAAGAGCTTGGCCAGGACGGCTACCCCTACCATTAGTGCGTCAGATCCTCACTACCAGATCCTCGCATCGGAGCAGCCCTAGTCCCGCGAAAATCCTGACCGGACAGGCAGAACTGCTAAAATTGCCGATCGTGATCTGGCAACGCGAGGACAAATTCTGCAGCCGCGGAGTTGACGAACCCCCCTTTCCTCCTTCATATTCCGCGCCCCCCGCTGCGCGTGCCGAGGTCCGGCCCGAGCAACGAAAGGCACGTCATGGTCTCCTCCACCCAGCAATTCGAGCGCATTCGCAAGCGCAAAGCCACGCAGAACGGTAAGTGGAACAAGCGCGCCCGCCGTCGCATCGGCACGCCGGAGTTCCCCGTCCACCCGGAGGGATACGACCCCAAGGCCGCCGACGCGCGGCCGAGCGCAGCCAAGGCATCTCCCGCGAAGAAGGCGTAAGGAACGAACATGGCCAACCACGCATCCGCCGAAAAACGCAATCGGCAGCGCATCAGCCGAACGGAACGCAACCGTCGCATCAAAGGAGCGGTGCGCACGCTGCTCAAGAAGGCTCGCGTCGTCCTGGCGGCGAGCGCCCCCAAAGGGGACGAGTCGGCGGTCGCCATCGCCGCGGCGATCAAAGCCGTCGACCGCGCGGCCTCCAAAGGCGTCGTGCACCCGAAGATGGCAGCACGAACCAAGAGCCGGCTCGCCAAAGCCGCCCACAAGCAATCGAAGGCGCCCAGCGCCTAGGGGGACTCCGCCCGATCGAAACGGCGGTAGCAGCATGGGAGACACGGTGCGACCCTTGGAGTCGCGCCGCGCGATGGCCCCGTGGCCCCCGGATTACATCGAGAAAACGGTAGAAAGTTCACGGCTTAAGCGCCGGCGCTCGACCGTCCCCGGGAGCCGCCCACCATCGACTTGGGTGTCGGACACGTCTAACCGCTCGAAAAGCCGGATGATGATACCTTGTGAGAGCGGATGAACACGCCCGAAAACGCAGAGAGCCTCGAGGTGGTTCCGGGGCAGATCGTCGGCGGCAAATGGCGCATCGTCGGGTTGATCGGGCGCGGTGGAATGGGCACGGTCTACGAAGGGCAGAACATCTCCATCGGGAAGAAGGTCGCCCTCAAGTTCATCGATGCGGAATTCGCCCGTCAGCCCGACATCGCCAGCCGATTCCAGCGTGAGGCAGAGGCGGCGAGCCTCGTAGAAAGCGCACACATCGTCCACATCTTCGATTCGGGCACCACCGAAACCGGGGTTCCCTACATCGTGATGGAACTTTTGCGCGGCGAGGACCTTCGCGCCCGCCTGCGACGGCTCGGTAAACTCGCGACGCCAGAAGCGGTTCACATCGTGGCGCAGACGTTACGTGGTCTGCACCGGGCACACGAGGCGGGCATCGTCCACCGCGATCTGAAACCCGACAATATCTTTCTCGTCGACCGAGACGACGATCGGCTTTTCGCGAAGATCGTGGATTTCGGGATCTCCAAGATGACGCGCCGCTCGGGCGAAATCGGCACCGGCACGCTGACCCGTCAGGGTGTGGTGCTGGGCACGCCGTACTACATGTCGCCCGAGCAAGCGCAGGCGCTGCCGAGCCTCGACGCGCGCACCGATCTTTGGTCGATTGGAGCGATTCTCTACGAATGTCTCGCCGGCAGACCCCCTCACCTCGGCGACACGTACGAGCAGATCATCATTTCGATCTGCACGACCGATCCGCCGGATCTTCGAGCCATCAATCCCGGCATTCCTGCGCCGCTGGCCGCCGTGGTGCATCGGGCGTTGAGCCGCGACAAAGCGCGACGATTTCAGAGCGCCAGGGAAATGCTCGATGCCCTGCAGCTCACCGGCATGCTCCATTCGCTTCACGGCGTTACACCGCCGCCACTCTCGTCGGCTGACGACGCCGCCTCGAGCGGCCCGGCCCCGCCAGGTGGACCCCAGGGAGGCGTGGAGGGCGCCGGTGCCCGCACCCGCGTCAGCTGGACGAAAGCAGAGCCGAGGGCGGGGATCGCGGTGGCCGACACACTCATCGATACTCCCGAGGTGCGAACGTCGCGCGCGCGTAGCATGCGTCGCCGAGGCCTCCTCGCGCTGGGTCTCGCGGTGACCGGGGCAGCGTTCCTCCTTACCTTCGTTTTCCTTCGCTCGCAGCGCAGCAACCACCGCATGACCGCTCCGCTCAAGCCATCCATCGTGGCTTCGAGTGCCAACGCACCCGCGATCGCGTCCACCCAGCCGGTCGATATGGTCAAAGTAGGCGAAACGGAAGAGCACCCTGCCGAAGCGACGGAGGTAGTGCGCGCACCGACGAGCCGTCCCGCACCGATCGCCCCCGCCGCGAAGCCGAAGAAAGCGCCACCGCCCTCCCCTGCGGTGAACGCCGCGAACGCTTCGAGCCCCGCTCCTGCGGTGCCCGCCTCGGCCGCACCCGCCAAAACGAGTGGCGTCGCGGGAGGTCTGCAGATTAAGACCACCTATCCTTGACGATGGCTCGAAAGCTCCGATTGCACGGTGCAGCCCTGCTCATCATGGTGGCTGCGTTCGCACTTTTATCCATGCCCGCCAGGGCTGACCCCGCAGCCGCCGAGGAAGCCAAGCGGCACTTCACCAACGGCGTGCACCTTTTCGAAGATCGCAACTTCGCAGGCGCGCTCGTCGAGTTCGAAGCCTCGTTTCAGCAGAACCCGACCCCTGCGGCTCTGCAGAACATCGCCGTGTGCCAGAAGGGCCTCTTCCGTTATGCGGAAGCCATCGCGACGCTGCAGCGCATGCTCCGCGATTTTGCGACGCAATTGTCGCCGGAGGACAAGCGGGCTGCCGAGGACGCGATTCGTGAAATGAGCGCGCTGCTCGGGACGGTCATCGTGAAGGTGACGCCTCCCGACGCTCGGGTCACCATCAATGACTCGGTGCTCTCCGCCGATGCGATGAAGCGACCGGTCCGGCTGTCCGCTGGAGAGTACCGCGTGGCCGCCGAAGCGCCGGGCTACGCGCGCCAGGAGCGAGTGATGACCGTCGTGAGCGGCCAGAAAGATGTGCCGCTCAATCTCACGCTGGTTCCCTTCTCCGGCACGCTGGTCGTGCGGGCGCACGATTCGCAAGCAGCCATTGCCATCGACGGTGCGCAAGTCGGCTACGACGAGTGGAAAGGCCCGGTGTCGGCCGGCCAGCACGAGGTGTACGTGTACACCTCGAAGCTTCGCCACAAGAGCACCGTCGTCGCGTACGCCGGGCAGACCACCCAGGTGGAGGCGAAGCTCACGCCACAGGACGCCGTGACCGACGACCAAGCGAAAGTCGCCGGTGGGCCCCCGCCCTATGTCCCTCCGTCGCAGCGCGGCGTTTACGGCTTCGTCGTGTTCGGTCCCGACACGATGGCCAGCAACAGTCCGAACGGCCTCTACCAAGAAGATGCGCGCAACGGCGGCAGCTTCGGCGGCATCGACGTCGGCTACCGCTTTTCCACCGGTTTCGCCGCCGAGTTTCGTGCGGAAACGGCCACCCACCAGGTCGCGGCCTGCGAAAAGTTTTCTCTCATTTGCGGCGCGAAGAGGGGCAATTATCGATTTCAGTCGACGCGGATCGGTCCTGCCATTCGTCTCATGACCCCTGGCGGAAAGGGACGTTTCGTGGCCACCATCGGCGTCGGCGCCGCCGTGCTCACGATTGACTATGACGCTGTACTGAGCAGCACCAAAGACCCGCTGACGGGCAAAGATCGTCAGGATCTGAGCAGCGTGGGCTCGTACCTGCAGCTCGTCGGGGGTTACGAGCTCAACCTCGGCCATTTTCTGGTCGACGCCGGCCTCGGGTTCACCGCCGAAAGCCACGACAAGGACAAGAGCGACGGGGTCAAGGGGGCGGCGAGCTTCTCGCTCGAGCTGCGGCTCGGCTACGGCCAATGGTGACCGATTGGATCTGACGGATCCACGTCCAGATCCTCGCGATCCTGGGCGAATTGTAGCGGTCGGTCTTTGCGAACAGCCCTCGGTTTAGGTAGGCTGCGGCACCCGGGACAGGGCGCCCGAACGAGGAGCGTGGAGGGTATCATGAGTGACGCGCAGTCGATCTCGTCTCATTTGAAAGAGTCTCGCCGCTTCGAACCGCCCAAGGAGTTCGCGGCGCGCGCGCGCATCGGTTCACGCGCCGACTACGACCGCTTGTACCGCGAAAGCATCGAATCGCCGGAGACGTTTTGGAAGAGAGAAACATCATCGCTCGTTTGGCGTAAGCCCTGGACCAAGCTGCTGACCTGGGAGCTTCCCCATTCCAAGTGGTTCGAAGGAGCGACGCTCAACGTCACCGAGAGCTGCCTCGATCAGCACCTCTCGACGGAGACCCGCAAGAAGATCGCCATCCTCTGGGAGGGCGAGGTCGACGAAGGCCAGCCCAGCAGCATTCGCAAGATCACGTACGAAGAGCTGCACCGCGAGGTGGTGCGCTGCGCCGGCGCGCTCGCCAAGCTCGGCGTGAACAAAGGTGACCGCGTCGCGATCTACATGGGAATGGTGCCGGAAGTCGCGGTGGCGATGCTCGCATGCGCCAGGCTCGGCGCGACCCACAGCGTGGTGTTCGGAGGCTTCGCAGCCGACGCCCTGCGCGATCGGATCAATGACTGTCAGGCGAAGGTCGTGATCACGCAGGACGGCGGGATGCGTCGCGGCAACCTGGTGCCGCTGAAGGCCACGGTCGACCAAGCCGTCGCTCAGTGCCCGACCATTCAAAAAGTTCTCGTCTTGCGGCATCTCGGGGAGAGCAAAGCCGCCGTCACCATGGTCGCGGGGCGCGACGTCGATTGGGCCGAAGCGCTCGCCTCGGCGGGCAACGAAGGAGAGAAGGCCGTCGAGGTCGACGCGGAGCACCCGCTTTTCATCCTCTACACGTCCGGCTCGACAGGGAAGCCCAAAGGCGTGCTGCACACGACCGCGGGCTACCTCGCCGGTGTGCACGTCACCAGCAAATATGTCTTCGACCTGCGACCGGAGGACATCTATTGGTGTACCGCCGACGTCGGATGGGTGACCGGGCACAGCTACATCGTCTATGGTCCCCTCTCGAACGGCGCCACTTGCTTCATGTACGAAGGGGCCCCGAACTTTCCGGACAACGGTCGCTTCTGGCGCATGATCGAGCGCCACCGCGTCACGATTCTCTACACGGCCCCGACCGCGATCCGCGCGTTCATCCGCTGGGGCGACGAGTGGCCGCAAAAGAGCAACCTCTCGAGCCTGAGGCTCCTCGGAACCGTGGGCGAGCCGATCAATCCCGAAGCCTGGATCTGGTATCAAAAGATGATCGGCGGCGGGCGATGCCCGGTCGTCGATACGTGGTGGCAAACCGAGACCGGCGCCATCATGATGACCACCCTGCCAGGCGCCGCCGCGGCCAAGCCTGGATCGACCGGGCTCCCGTTCTTCGGCGTGGTCGGTGACATCGTCACCAAGGACGGCCGCACCGTCCCGGCGGGCGAAGGGGGTGGCTTGTTGGTCTTGAAGCGTCCTTGGCCTTCCATGCTCCGGACGATTTGGGGCGACGACGAGCGCTACAAGAAGCAGTACTGGAGCGAGGTCGCCGGGGCGTACTTCACCGGCGATGGAGGGCGTCGCGATGAAGACGGCTATTTCTGGGTGGTAGGCCGTATCGATGACGTTCTCAATGTCGCCGGACACCGCATCGGCACGGCCGAGATCGAGAGCGCCCTCGTGTCGCATCCGTACGTGGCCGAAGCGGCTGCCGTCGGTCGACCCGACGAGCTGAAAGGCCAGGCGCTGGTGGTCTTCGTCACCTTGAAGCCCGGCTGCGAGGCCAACCTGGCGACCAAGGCCAAGCTCGTCGCGCAAGTCGAAAACGAGATCGGGAAATTCGCGCGCCCCGACGTGATTCGCTTCGCCGATGCGCTTCCGAAGACGCGCAGCGGCAAGATCATGCGACGTCTGCTGAAAGACGTCGCCGCAGGCACCGAAGCCAAGGGGGACACGTCGACCCTCGAGGATTTGTCGGTGATCGCCAAGCTCCGGGCCGACGAGGAGTAAGACTCGGGGGGGTCAGGCCGTCTCGACGAGAGCGGCCGGCTGTACGATGACCCCGTAAAGAAAGATTTGCGAAATGTGCGCCTTGAGGCGCGCAATGGTTTCCGGCGACCGCGGACCGATGAGGGTCGACGACACGGCGTAGGTTGCGAAGTAGTACTGGAGCATCCCCATCAAGAGCATGGCGGCGGTCCTCGGCTCGACGTCTCCGAGCCGCTGCGCCGCGCGCGTTTCTTCGAGGATCGACGTGAGCACTTCGACGTTCTCCACGATCTTCGGTTGAATGGCGGCAAGAAGCGGGCTCTTTTCTTGCGAAAGCTGGTGAAAGACGATCTGCATTCCCTGACAGCATCGATTGAAATGATCGACCATGTAATCGATCAACTTGCTGAGCCGCACCTCGGCAGGCAGCGGCGCGGCGCGCAGCGCGCGAAGCTCATCGCCCACGGTGGCAATGCCGCGCACAATCACCTCGCGCAGCAGACCCTCCTTCGACCCGAAGTAGTGGCTGATGAGGGCCACGTTGCACTGGGCTCGCGCCGCTATCGCGCGTGTGCCGGTTGCCGCGTACCCCTGCTCGCTGAAAAGCGACATGGCTGCTTCGAGCAACCGTTCCCGCGTACCCGCACCACCGTTCGAAGGCGTCACAGCTGCGCTCGTTGTCATGGCGCCCCGTTTAACCAGTCAGCGGCGGCTGTCAAGCAATCGTTTGATGAATCGATGCACCAAGCGCGCTAGTCTAGGCCCCCCAGTCCGCGAACGGTGTTAGCCCTCATATCGATCGATGAACTTCTCCCCTACCGACGAACAGCTTCTCATTCAAAAAGCAGCCCGCGATTTTTCCGAGCGCGAGGTGTTGCCGAAAGCCAAAGAGCTCGACAAGACCGGCCGCTGGCCGGCTGAAATCGTCGCTCGCATGGCCGAGCTCGGGTTTCTCGGCATGGTGGTCCCCACCGAGTACGGCGGGGCCGGGCTCGACGCCATCAGCTACGTTCTTGCGATGGAAGAGGTGAGCGCCGCGTGCGCGTCGTGCGGCGTCATCATGAGCGTCAACAATTCGCTCTTCTGCGATCCGCTCTTGGCATTCGGAACCGAATCCCAGAAGCAGACGTATCTTGCGCCGGCCGCCGCCGGGCAGAAGCTCGGTTGCTTCGGACTCACCGAACCGATGAGCGGCTCGGATGCGCAAACGATGAAGACCGTCGCCGATCGTGAGGGGACCGGGTTCGTCGTGAACGGCTCGAAGAACTTCATCACCAATGGTCCCGCCGCCGATTACATCATCGTCTTCGCAGTCACCGGTAAGGAGGGCAACAAGTTCAAGCACACCGCGTTCGTGTTCCCCCTCTCGATGGACGGCGTGACCCTCGCTCCTCACGACGAGAAGATGGGAATTCACGCGGCCCAGTCGTGCACGATCTTCTTCGAAGACGTGCGCCTCGGCGAAGAGCACGTTCTCGGCCCCGTCGGAAGCGGCTTCAAGATCGCGATGGCGACGCTGGACGGCGGAAGAATCGGCATCGCCGCGCAAGCGCTCGGCATTGCACGCGCAGCCCTGGAGAAGTCGGTCGCTTACGCCAACGAAAGGCAAGCGTTCGGCGGCCCCATCGCCAACTTACAGGCGATCCAGTTCATGCTGGCCGACATGGCGACCGAGCTCGACGCCGCGCGGCTTCTCACCCTTCGCGCCGCGGCACTGAAAGGCCAACACGTTCGGCATTCGATGGAAAGCGCGGAGGCCAAACTCTTCGCCTCGGAAGCGTGTACGCGCATCACCCACAAGGCGATCCAGATTCATGGAGGGTATGGTTATACGACCGAGTTTGGCATCGAGCGTCATTACCGAGATGCTCGCATCACGGAGATCTATGAAGGGACCAGTGAAATCCAGCGCCTCGTCATCGCTCAGAATGTCCTCAAGCGTTGAGCAGCCCGCGCGGTGCGCCCGCCTGGCGCGGTTCACTTTCCTCGCGGCGTCATTTTGGTTGGCGGGGTGCGGCGGGTCGGAGCCCACCCCGGCCGCTCCTGCGCCCACGGCCGAAGCCCCCGCGCAAACGGCGCATCGCCCGAAGCAGCGGCTCGCGCTTTCTGGCCAGCTCGGATCGCTCGATCAGCGCAAGGTCGACGAAACATTCGCGCGGTTGATGCCCCGATTCGGGGACTGTCTCTCGCAGGGCTCGTCGCGCGTGGAGTTCATCAGTGGCCACGTGAAGTTCTTCGTGCGCATCGGAGTCGACGGCACCGCCAGGTGGGCCTATCTGCCGGAGTGCACCATCGGCGATCGTGATACCGAGCGGTGCATGCTGAACGTGGTCAAGAGTGCCCGATGGCCCGTTCCCCTCGAGGGCGAAGGGCAGGCCCAGAAGGCGTTCGACTTCGATCCGGCGCCCGACGTTCGCGACGCGGTGCCGTGGGGAGCCGATCGCGTCGCCAAGACGCTGGCCAGCGCGCGCGCGAAGCTCACCCAATGTGCGCAAGGCGTACCCGGGCGTTACAAGGCGACCGTCTACGTGCACACCAACGGCACCGCCATGGCCGCGGGTGTCGCGCCGCCCGACGAGCGCGGCGAGGGGGCTCCGGTCGACTGCATGGTCGATGTAATCCGGACCCTGAAATTCCCCTCCCCCGGCAGCTGGCCGGCCAAGGTGATGTTCGACGTGGACTAGGCGGTCCTCCATGGACTTCGCGCTCACAGAGACGGAGGAGCTCATCCAGAAAACGGCGCGCGACTACGCCGAAAAAAAGCTCCTGCCAGTCGCCGCGGAGATCGACCAAAGCGAGCGCTTTCCGTTCGACGAGCTGCGCGGCTTGGCGGAGCTCGGGCTCATGGGAGTCAATGTGCCCGCTTCGCTCGGGGGAGCCGAAGCAGGCGCGGTCGCCTACGCGCTTTCGATGATCGAGGTCGCGCGTGGATGCGCCTCCACGGCGGTGACCATGGCCGTCACCAACATGGTGGCGGAAATCATCTGTCGCTACGGAACCGACGCGCAACGCGCCGAGCACGTACCTCGGCTGACGTCGGGCGACTACGTCGCGGGCTCGTTCGCGCTCTCGGAACCCGGGGCCGGCAGCGATCCCGCGAGCATGCAGACCACCGCGGCTGCGATGGCCGACGGCTTCGTCCTGAATGGCTCAAAAGCGTGGGTCACCAGCGGAGCGCACGCGGGGGTGCTGGTCGTTTGGGCGCGCACCGCTCCGCGCGAGACGCACGCCGGAGCCAAAGGCATCTCGTGCTTCTTGGTCGAGAGACACACGCCGGGCATGAAGGTCGGAGCACCCGAAAAGAAAATGGGGCTGCGCGGCTCGAACACCGTCGCCATCACGTTCGAAGACTGCCGGGTGACCGCCGGGGCGTTGCTCGGTCAACTCCATCGGGGGTTCGAAGTGGCGATGACCGCGCTCGACGGCGGAAGAATCGGCATCAGCGCACAGGCGATCGGTATCGCCTCGGCCGCGCTCGAGGAAGCGACGTCGTATGCCAGGGATCGTCGTCAGTTCGGCCACCCCATCGCCGATTTCCAGGCCATTCAATGGATGCTGGCCGATAGCCGCACCGAGCTCGACGCTGCGCGCCTGCTTTGCCTTCGCGCCGCGCAGCGCAAGCTCCAGGGCCAGCCATTCACTCGCGAGTCGGCCATGGCCAAGCTGTTCGCCTCGGAGGCGGCGCACCGTATCTGCGATCGCGCGCTGCAGGTGCATGGCGGGTACGGGTTCGTTCGAGATTTCGCCATCGAGCGTCATGTTCGAGACGTGCGTGTCACTCGCATCTACGAGGGCACCAGCGAAATTCAGCGCTCGGTCATCGCACGGAACGTGCTTCGGGGCTGATTCCAATCCCTTGGAGCGGCCGAGAGCGAGTGCTACTTTCAGCGATGGAATGAGGCGCGGGAAAAATTGAACGGTCCGTTCCGGTTGTTGCTGCCGCTCGCGATTGCGATCATCGTGCTCGCCGCGATTTTCCGAGCGGCTCCGCGAGCACCGCGACGCAGGCTCCGGCGCAGCGTGCTTCTTTTCGGCCTATACGGCTTCACCATCGCCGTCACCCATGGACTCGAGTGGCTCGGGGGCCGATCGGCGGTGTGGAC
>DASWDH010000091.1:0-5737 GCA_036395495.1 Polyangiaceae bacterium | reverse complement strand
TGATCATGGGTCGTAAGGCCCCTCCCCACACATCCAAAACTGCCGTCGACCCGGCGATCCCTCTGGGCTCCCCTCCGCTGCTCGTCCCCAAACAGGACGAGACTGTCGGTCGCCCGTTGCCTCACTGCGCCCGTTACGATGCGGGCTTCGACGAAGCGCGCGTCGATCCTGATGCACAGAAGGTCGTGCGGCGCCTCGCGCGGCATGGCTTCGAAGCGTATCTCGTGGGCGGCTGTGTTCGCGATCTGTTGCTCGACCGGCGGCCCAAGGATTTCGACGTCGCCACCGACGCGCGCCCCGAAGACGTGCGTGCGCTCTTCCGCAACTCGCGCATCATCGGGCGCAGGTTTCGCTTGGTCCACGTGCTGTTCGGGGGAGGCAAGGTCATCGAGGTCGCGACCTTTCGTCGCACACCGACGCTGGACGCCGATCCGCTCGATGCCAACGGATCCGCGGCGGACGTCGATCTCTTGATTCGCAGCGACAATGCGTTCGGCGAGGCACACGAAGATGCGCTTCGCCGAGACTTCACGATCAATGCCCTGTTTTACGATCTCGAGCGCGGTCAGGTTCTCGACTGGATCGGGGGCATGCACGATATCGAGCGGCGGGTCGTGCGCACGATCGGGGACCCGGAAACGCGTTTTCGCGAGGATCCGATCCGGATTCTGCGGGCGATCAAGTTCGCCGCCCGCCTCGATCTCGGCATCGATCCCGACGTGTACGACGCCATGGTGGTCACGCGTGCGACGCTGGCGCGCGCCGCCCGGCCGCGCCTCTTCGAGGAAATCTTGCGGCTCTTGCGCGGGGGAGGGGCACACCGCTCGATCTGGCTCGCGTGGGAGCTCGGCATTTTGAGCGTGCTGCTGCCGGAGCTCGCGAGCTTTCTCGACGACGATGAGGGGGATGGCCCCACCTCGCGGGTGTGGAAGCTGCTCGGCGAAGTCGACCGGCGCACGACCGCGCGCAACGCTCCCCTCGACGACATCGTCCTTTGGACCTTGCTCATGCTGGAGCCGATGAAGGAGGCATGTGAGGGGGAACGCGATCGCGTCTCCGCCGCCTTCGCTTTCCTCGACCCAGTCATCGAGCGACTCGCCGTTCCGCGACGGGTGGCGGACGCGGTGCGACGGATCGTCGCCATCTTGCCGCGGCTCGCCGCGGGTCGATCGGGGCGGTTCGCGCGAACGGGGCTTTTCGAGCTCGCCAACCAGATCCACGAGATCGAGCGCGCTGCAGCCCGCTGAACGCTCGGCTGACCAGTTGCATTCAAGGCCGGCACGCGCCAAGATCCCTGCCGGGTTCGGTTGCTTGAGGTCGCGCATGCGCACATATTCGCTCGCTTTTTGGATCGCTAGCCTCGGCCTCGCCTGGATGGGCTGCGGGGGATCGTCGCAGGACGAACTGTTCAAGACGGGGGTCGGCGGATCGGGCGGTGGTGCCGGCACATCTTTACAGACGGGCGGAACTTCGCCGACCGGCAGCACAGGTCAGACCGGGGGCGATGGGGGAACGCCGGGCGAGCCGCAGGGGGCGGGGGGCGCGACGGGCGGAGCCATGAACGGAACCGGTGGCCAACCGGGAACCGGCACCGGCGGCAAAGGCGGAACGTCGGGCGGAAGCTCGCCGGATGGCGGCGGCACGTTGGACGGCGCGGCGGGAGCCCCGGCGGATGTCGTCGTCGTGGACTCGAGCGTCGCGAAGAGCATCGCCTGCGGAACCGCCACCTGCAATCCCACCGGCCAAGTTTGCTGTCTCACGTCACCGCCGCACTGCGAGACTGCCATGAACGCCTGCCCGCCGGGAACCGATCGGCTCGCGTGCGATGACCGCAGCGATTGTCCGCTGGCCGGCCAAGTCTGCTGCCTCGTGGAGTATGGCGGGGGGCTGGTCCGAGCGAGTTGTCAGATGGACTGCGCCATTGGTCAGCGCAACATCCAGATGCTCTGTGATCCTGCTCAAAAAGGCTCCTGCCTCGGCGCCGGATCGGACAATCAGCAATGCACCACCGAGGGGTCGATCCTCGACGGCTACCCGCACTGCCACTGACGTTTACCGAACGAGAGCCAGGAGCTCCTCGGGCCTGCTGACCGGCGCCGAGCAGGTTCGATCGCGGCACACGTACGCGACGGCGCCATGCCCTGGCGGCTTGCCTTCGGTGAGCAGAGGAGCGGCTCGCATCGACGCGTCGCGGTCGGGTTCGGCGAAGACGACGTTGCGATTGGGCAGATACGTGCCGAAAATCGTCCGATGGAGCTCGCGGGCTCGAGCATCCGAACGAGAGCCGAACAAGACGATGTCCACCGAACCACGGACGAGTCGATCGAGCACGCCGATGGTTTGCCCGAAGCCGAACGGATTTTGGAGCGCCGCCGGCGCGATCGATTCGAGGTAGCGGCGGGCGTAGTCCGCGTATTTTTCGTCGACCAGCGCGGCCAGCTTCAAGAGCGCGAGGCTCGCGATCGAGCTGCCCGACGGAACGGCCTGGTCGAACGGATCTTTGCTGCGGGTGAGGAGCTTCTCGCCGTCGCTCGGCGTGAAGAAAAATCCGCCTCCCCCTGCGTCCCAGAAGCGAGCGAGCAGTTGATCGACAATGCCTCGCGCCGAGGTCAGGTATTTCTCGTCGCCGGTGGCTTCGTAGAGGTCGAGAGCGGCGGCGCTCACGAACGCGTGGTCGTCGAGAAACCCCGGGCCTTTGACGATGCCTCCCTTGGCCAGCCGCTGCACGATGCCCCCCGAGACGAGCGTTCGCTCCACTTCGTCGAAGGCGCGCTCGGCGGCGGCCAGCAACGACGGCTCTTCGAGCGCGAGGGAGGCATCGGCGAGCGCGCCGATGACGAGCCCATTCCAGCTGGCCAAGATCTTCTCGTCTCGGAACGGCTTCTCGCGCTGCTCGCGAGCGTCGAACATCTTGGTGCGCGCCCGCGCGAGGGCGTCTTCGACCTCGGGAAGAGGCTTTTCGAGCGCGTGCGCTACCGTCGCCAGCGGTCGATTTTCGGAAAGGACGTTGGCGCCGGCCTTCTCGAAGTTGCCGCCCGGCGTCACGCCGAAGTAGCGAATGGCAACTTCCTTGGCCAGCGGATCGTCGGCGAGAAGCCGTTTGATCTCGTCTTCGGTCCAGACGAAAAAGGTCCCTTCTTCGCCCTCGGAATCCGCGTCTTGCGATGCGTAAAAGCCGCCCTCCGGGCTCTGCATCTCGCGCAAGAGGTAGCTGCCGATTTGCCGCGCCGTCTCGGCGTGGGACTCGTCGCCGAATGCGCGAAAGGCGTCCGCGTAGAGACGCAGGAGCAAGGCGTTGTCGTAGAGCATCTTTTCGAAGTGAGGAACCAGCCAGCGCTCGTCGGTCGAATAGCGATGAAAGCCTCCGCCGAGGTGGTCCCAGATGCCGCCGCTGCGCATGCCGGCCAGTGCGACGCGCACCTTGGCCGCCGCTTCTTCGTCGTGCTCCTCCTTCGCCCGCCGGAGCAGGACGTCGAGGCACATCGTGTTCGGAAACTTCGGCCGCGTCCCAAAGCCGCCATGCTGGTCGTCGAACCGTGCGAAGAGCTTGCGACTGGTTTGGCCCAGGAGATCGGAGCCCGGCTGATAGGGCTCCGCGCCCCGAGCTTCGATATCGGCGACCCGATCGATGGCTTGCGACAGCTCCCCGGCCTGCAGCTCGATCTCCGAGCGCTTCTCGCGGTAGACCTCGGCGATGGCGCGAAGCACCGTCGGAAATCCGGAGATGCCGTAACGGTCGCGAGGCGGGAAATAGGTGCCCGCGAAGAACGGTCGCTGCTCGGGCGTGAGGAACACGGTGAGAGGCCAGCCCCCCGAGCGCCCCATCAGCTGAACGACGAGCTGATAGATGTGATCGAGGTCCGGCCGCTCTTCGCGGTCGACTTTGATCGACACGAAATGTTCGTTCATCAGACCGGCGATGTCGTCGTCCTCGAACGACTCGCGCTCCATCACGTGACACCAGTGGCAGGCCGAGTACCCGATGGACAGGAGAATGGGCTTGTCTTCGCTCTTGGATTTGGCCAAAGCTTCGGGACCCCACGGATACCAATCGACCGGGTTGCGGGCGTGCTGCTGCAAGTACGGCGAAGCCTCACGCGCAAGACGGTTCGGAGCTCGTTCGGGCATTGCGTCTCTTTTGCAGCGGCGCCTCGCCGCCGCAAGGGTCCCGCGACCCAGGGCGTCGCGCTAAAGCGAATTCAGGTAAGCAATGAGGTCGGCCCGCTGCGCGTCGGTGAGAGACGAGATGTGGCCGTGCGCCTCGCCGCCTCCGCACGAGCCAAAGCGCTCTTCGAGCGTAGCCGCGCAGCCGTTGTGCATGAACGGCGCACGCCATCCGACACCGTACAGCGATGGAACCTGAAACGCTTCTCCGGTTCCCACGTTGACGGTCGCATTGTTGGTCATGCGGGTGCCCGCGTGGCAGGTGGCGCAGCCGAGGCCCGGCGCAGTGAAAACCGTGCGACCACGATCGACCGTAGCAGCGTCGGCCGAGGGGAAAGGCTTCCACGGGGGAATGTTGTTGATCCAGTTGGCGAGCGCCTGCACGTGAGCCGGCTGCAGTTCGGGTCCGCTCATGCGACCGCTGAAGATGTCGCTGGCGAGCATGTTGAAGTCCTTAAGCTCACCGTTCCAGTGAAAAGGCTCGGTCCCCAAGATGCCGCCTCCGACAGTCTGCGTGCGCCGCGCACCCAAACCGTTGAACGTCCAGACATGCCCGTCTTCGCGTCCTTCCGGGTGACACGACGCGCAGGCAATGCGGCTGAACGTCGCCAGGTGGAAGATCTTGCGGCCGGTATCGGCCGTGTTCCTTCCCGGCAAGTAAAGCACCTCCTGATCAATGATCAGCGCCGAAGGTCCGCGTGTCTGCAAGATGCGCCGTCCGGCGGCATCGAGCGAGACGGCTACGACCTGTTCTGCGGCCACGGGGATTGTTCCCCCGGAGCACGGGTCGGAACTGCGTATCGCTCCAGCGTCGTTCGTTGAAATCGGAAGCGACCCCCCCACCGGCACCTCGACGAATGGCGCGAGCCCCGGACCAACGAAAGCTCCCGTCGCGCCGACCGAAGCGGCCGCTGAAACCACGGTGGCCTGTGTGCCATCCACCGAGACGGCCAGATCGACCGGCAGCACCGCTGCGACATCGCCGGATGACCACACTTCTCCCTCGGACTTCATCCAGCTCACCGCGCCGCGGACGATGCCGCCGCCACAACGAGACCCACCGCCATAGCTGCCCGGTTGTTGGATGGATATCGGGCTCGTTTGCTCCTGTTGGTAGGCCATCAAGGCTCCGCCCCCAGGCGCCCGGATCGTGCGCCACGCGACGGCGGGCGCGAACGTCGCCGTTCCTCCATCGAAAGAAGGCATGCTGATCGAGGCCGGTCGGATTCGCGCGGACACGATCCCATCGGCCTGGACCACCAGGAGCTCGGCGGTGCGAAAACGGCTCACGAGCAGCCGGTCGCCGTCGATCACGACGTCGCGTAAGTCGCGCTCGAGCTTCAGCTCGCGCGTCGCCGCGCCGCCGCCTGCCGGGAGCGTCAGAAGCTCGCCACCCGCGCAGGCGACGTAGATCGAGTCGTTGCGCGCGTCGTAGGCGAGCCCGCGCGGATAGGTGCACACGGTTTGCCGCGCGACGACGCTCACCGAAACCGGATCGATGGTGACCAGCGCGCCCCCACTGCGAAGGGCGACGTGTACGCGCCCGGTGCCATCTTCGACGAGGCGTCCTGGC
>DASWDH010000090.1:0-3625 GCA_036395495.1 Polyangiaceae bacterium | reverse complement strand
GACCACCGCCGAGCCGGCGCCGTCGCCGAAGACGAGCGTGCCCCGGCTGCCGGGCCGCAGCATGCGCGACGACACGTCGGATGCCACCACCAGCCCTCTCGAAAAGCGAGGGTTTTGCAAGAAGCCATGCGCCATCGCGAGGCCGTACACGAATCCCGAGCAAGCACAGCACACGTCGTAGGAGAAGGCTCGAGACGCGCCCAACGCATGTTGCACCACCGGCGCGAAATCAGGCACGTAGCGACGCTCGGTCCAGTTGGCCAGAATCACGAAATCGAGCGATGCTGGTTCGACCTCGGCTTGAGCGAGCGCGCGGTGGGCAGCCTCGACGGCCATTGCCGCCACGCCTTCGCTGTCGCTCGCCCATCCCCGCCGCAAGACGCCGATGCGATCCATGTCTCGTACCGGCATGGGAGGATCGAGCGGAGGCAGCGTCTCATTGCTGTGCATCACCTCGGGAAGGTAGGCGCCGAGCCCCGTGATTCGGACTTCCTGCACGCCCATCACCCCTCAGCCCCGGCCACACGAGCGTCCACCGCCGGCGCATCCGCTGCTCGGATCGCCGCCAACATCTGCCGCTCGAAGCGGCTGGGAGGCTCGGCCCAAGAGGCGCCGTGGGTATCCACTTGGGAAAACCGGCAGTTCTCTCGGATTGAACCGAGCGCCTCGGTCAGACTCGCAGCCCCAGGGCAGACGTCGCCGATGCTCCAGATGTCGGTTGCCGATCCACGAGACAGAACGCATCGCTCGGTTGCAATGTGGAGCACCGATTTTCCTGGGCTCGTGACGTAGTGCACACGGTCCACCAGGCGGCTGGGGTCGCAACGCACGACGGCAACGACCTCGCGGCACGACGATGCAATGTCGTTGGCGCCTCCCGAGCCGACCAGCAGTTGGCCCGAGGCGAGCCGGGTGCTGTTGATATTGCCCGCAGTATCGATCTCGGCCGCACCCAAGACGCCGATGCATCGATTGTGAGCGCCGCAGGTCAGGGTCCCCAGCACGTCCTCGATCGACGAGAGGCGGGCCGCCTGAGCCATGTTGCTCGACGCGAGCAAGAACGGATGACCCGTAGGGCCACATTCGATATCCGACATGCCCGTCTCGACCATCACTTCGAGGGCCAGTCCCTGCGCCTTGAGCAGCAGCTTGGCCAGTCGCGCCGCCGCGAACGATGTGCCGATACCGGCCAGAATCGCTCGATACCCCCCCGCGATCGCTCGGCGTGCGATCGTGCGCGCAGCCAAGATCACCATCTGGTCCGCGCTGGAGAGCGATACGCTCGATGCGCTGTCCTCGCCGGCCACCTGCCCGGCGCGAGGAAACACGGATGACCGACGCCCCACCATCGATCGCAGTGCCTCGAGTCTGCGCCGACCCACGAACTCCCGATAACCCGAGGACGGGTCCTCTACCTCGAGTACGTGGCGCGAGAATGAAGCGAACAGCTTGGCGTCGGTCGTCATGCGTCGCCAGATCTCGTAGTGCTCGAAATCGTCGCTGTAACTCATGACCTCGGGCGCTAGGGCCGCGAAGTACGAAGGTTGCGGGTGCGCACCGAAGGGCTCTTCACAGATCGCGAGCACGCGGTAGGGCGGAAGTTTGAGCCAATCGGGTCGTCCTCGAAGGACAGCTCGGTCGACCAGCTGATCCACCGTAACGATGACGCCGCACTCGGCGGCCAGAGCACCCCAATACCCTTCCGAATAGGGCGGCGAAGCGAGCACATTTCCTTCCCGGTCACCGGCCGCGGCATGAACGAACGCCACCGAGGGGCGAATCGCAGCCACCAGAGCGATGTTCCGATCGGGTCGAACCGGATCGACGACCTCGGTGAACTTGCCCTTGATCGCGAGCTCCTCGCCGAGCGTGGTTCCCGAAAGCGAGTTCGTCACCGCGTAGGTTTGCCCCAACGCGCCCGCGCGAAGCGCCGACGTGTACGACCAGAGCGACCAGTGCTCGAGCTCGACCCCCTCCGCTTCGAGCCGGCCATAAATGGGATTGGGTCGCGGGGTCGGATAATTGTCGCCGAAAAAACAGGAAATGTATCGTTTGCCCAAGCGCAAGATCGGCAGAAGATGCATCGTCGAGTGAAACCCGGTTGCGCTGAAGACGAACTCCGGATCGAGGCGGCGGAATGCGTGAGCCAGCGCTCGAACGGCGGCATTCGAGCGGCTCGGGCTCGAAGCGAAGTGCAGGTGCATGCGGGGCCGCACGTAGCGAGCGATCGCAACGGGAAGCGGCATCAATCTGCTCGAACGGCTACTCAAACCAGGCCACCCTTCAGTAGTAGTAGAGAGCTCCCGCACAGTTCATCCCCGCGCCGACCGCCACCGACAGGATTGACTGCCCTTTTCGGATGGTGCCTTCTTGGATCCGCTGCGCGAGACACGCGGGGATGCTGGCGCTCCCCGAGAAACCGGTGACATCGCCCGACCAGAGAACTTTCTCGCGCGGCCACTCCAGCACCCGTGCCAGCTCGTCGACGATGCCGGCGTGGGTCTGAATGGGCAGCAGCCAGTCGATGGTGGAGCAATTTCGGTCATTACGATCGAGCAGGGTTCGAGCGCAATCGCGCATCATCTCGAGGGTCGCCTCGCCGGCACGCGAACCCATCATGATGATCGATGCGGCGTCCGGACCGATGCCGACCCACGCCAGCTTGCCGACGTCGCTGTAGCCGCAAAAATCGACGACGCCGCTCTGCTCGCGCGGTTCGGTTCGGCGGAACGCGATGGCTCCTGCCGCATCGGAGACGATGAAGCAAAACGAGGACCGGTTCGTCTCCGCCGTAGCGAAGCGGCTCCCTTGCTCCGCCGCCACGAGCAAACCCATCCGATAATTGGGATTGGAAAGCAGGCCGTCCATGACCTGCATGCCGCGAAGAAATCCGGTGCAGTAGCAAGCTTTGATGTCCAAACCCAGACCGTCCTCGCGACCGAGCTGCCGAAGCACCAGCGGCGACAGATCGGCGAACGCGCGGTTTTCACGGTCGGAAGGGTGCGCGATCGGCATCGTGGTGCCCGACGCAACCACGACGACGTCGATCTGGTGTGCGAGTCCCGGGTCGCGTTCGAGCAGATCGGCGAGCGCTGCTCGGGTCATCGTCCAGGTGTCTTCTTCCGGAAGACACCATCGGCGCGTCTTCATCCGCGTCTCCGCCACCAATGCGTCGCGGTCGGCTGCGATGGCAAAACGGCAGCGGGCGAAGTACTGCTGGTTGTCGACGACGTCTTTCGGATAGTAAAAGCCCGCCCCGACGATTTCGCTCGCGAACCGCGCGCCTCGGCGGGCGTTGGTGGTGCTCATGATGCGGTCCTGCGCAGGAGGAGGGCGACGTTCTGCCCGCCGATCCCGTAGCTCATGACGACACCCGCACCACAGGCTCGCGCAACGCCGTGGTTGGCCTGGTGATTGAATCCACGCACGACCCGGCTTTCGTCGATGTTGATCGTAGGGATGACGTAGCCGTTCTTGATCATCAGCGCCGCCGCCGCCGCGTTGAGCGCGCTCGAGGCGCCGAGGGTGTGACCGTAGATCGGCTTGGTCGAAATCAAAGGGACTTCGCGCGTTCGGCGGCCGAAGACTCGCTTCATGTAGTTGAGCTCGGAGATATCGCTGACCT
>DASWDH010000089.1:0-5751 GCA_036395495.1 Polyangiaceae bacterium | reverse complement strand
CGTCAGCCGCATCATCGCTGCGGCGACGTCGAGGTTCGAGCCATCGATCCATTCCGACTGCGCGCGTTCCGCATGCGAGCTCATCACGTCGGCGTAGCTGGCAACGCGCCGATGGTGAAATGCCGGCCCCATGAGCCGGCGCTGACGACGATGAAAATTCCCTTCGCTGGTGAGAAGCCCGGTGCCGATCGTGGGACGCAAGAGATCGTACGAGCTGCCCTTCACGAAACTATCGGCACGGCCCACCAACACCTCGTAGGCGAGCTCCGGCGAGCTGACGATCACCACTGGCCCCACTCCGAGCGAAAGCTCGCAGATCCCCCCGCGCACCGTGGCAGCTTGCTCGAGCAACCAAATTCGGTCGCGCGCCAGTGCGAGAAGCCCACCGAGAGGGATGCCTCCCACCTCGAGGCGCGGAGGTCGTGTTCGGCGGGACCGCGGTCGCGGGATGTATCGGCCGGTCAGCTCGGCGATGGCGCTCATTGACATATTTGTCAATATAGTGGCGTCGAAGGGGGCAAGGCAAGGACCGGCTTACGAGAGTGCAGGCGTCGGCACACTCGTTGCTGGGGACCGCCGGCGATCGGTGATTATTGATAACAGCCGCGTAGATCGACGGCGAGGTCTGACCCCGTGCAGTCCGCACCAGTGCGCGCTCCGGTGACCGCGAACTTGAAGGCGCCGTCCTCTTCGCCCCCTTGGACGAAGCCGATCTGGCCGGACGTGACGCACAGCTTTTCGCCTGCCCGCGGATGGTTCGAAGGCGCCGTCACGAACCCTGAGCTGGCCGGCGTCGTTTCCCCATGGGCGATCGGCGCGTTCAGCCACTCGAGGCGCAGCCCGACCTGGCCATCGGCGAGCGTGGCTAACTCGACAAAGGGCGTTGCGAAATAGGCCTGACCGAAGTTGACGTAGCCCGCGTTGATGTTCGTGGAGCGGATGTCTTCAATCGACGAACCATCGAGGGTGCCTTGAATCTTGAGGGCGTTCGTCATTGCGGGGCAGTGAGGAGCTTGGCTGAGCAGGCCGCTGCCGCCCTGAGAACTCGTATCGTCGCCGCCGCACCCGATCACCGCGAGCCATGACACCACGCAGCATGAAAGTTTCCGAAGCATAACCCTCCGATCTCCCCCTGAAGCTTTGGACGAAGAAACCTCGCGTTACTTCCAGGCATAACGTGAACTTTTGCGTCGCTCGGTCGTCGAAAGGAGATGGCCATGCGAACACCCCCCGTCGTGTCACCTGCGGTATTGGCAATCTCCGTCGTTCTCTTCGGCTGTTCGGGCACGACGAGCTATGTCCGTTCGGACACGGCGCTCGGCAGGGTCGTCGTTTACCGCAATGGTGTCGCTTACTTCGAGCGCACCGCCAAGGTCGACGACGACGTTCTTCGATTGTCGGTGCCGGCCGACAAGGTCGACGATTTTCTGAAATCGTTGACGGTGACCGACGCCAAGACCGGTGAGCGCGCGCCCATCGACTTTCCGAATGCCGCCGGCGCGGCCGGGTTTACGGAAATGAAGATCCACCTCGTGGGCAAGAAACCCCACGAGCTCAAGCTGACCTACGTCACCGAGGCCCCGGCCTGGAAGCCGAGCTATCGGGTGGTCCTCGACAAAGGAAACAAGGTCGCGTTCCAAGGGTGGGCCATCGTCGACAACACGTCGGGCGAAGACTGGCACGACGTCAAGCTCGGCGTGGGATCGAGCTCGGCTCTGTCATTTCGGTTCGACCTTCGGTCGGTGCGCCTCGTCGATCGGGAGACGCTCCGGTCGAACGACGCGTTCGCGAAAGCCCCTCCCATGGGAGGCGCCACCTTGGGCGAATCCCCACAGGAGCGGCGGGTCCTCGGCGAGCTGACCGACGGCGCCATTGCACGAGCGACCCCCTCACCAGCCGTGGAAGAGGTTCTCACGAGCGGGCAGGTGTCGAGCGCTCCACTCTCGGGTGCGCCCACAGTGCGAAAGAAGAACAGCCGGCCGGCAGTGCCCTCGGGCGCCGCCTCGGCTGGTCTGGGCTTGAAGAATGAAACGTTCGGGGGAGTCGCCGGAGTGCCCGGCGCCGCCCCTCCCGTCCCCGGCGCCTCTCCCGTCCCCGCCGAACCCAAGCGGGCGTCCGGTCCGACTGCTACCGAAGCGTCGGCCGATTACGCCAGCATCGCTCGCTCCCTCAAGGGTACCCGCCGTCAGGTCGTCATCGAGGGCTATGCCGACAAGGGCGATGCCGACAAGTCGTCGGCCTCCCTCGATCGCGCGAACCGGGTCCGCGCTGAGCTCCTCAGGCACGGGGTCGACCCGAGCCAGGTCGTCGCGCAGGGGCAGGGTGAACGCGCCGGTCGCGCCGGAGGCGTGCGAATCATCGAAGCTCCATTGGCGGACACTTCTGCCTCGGCCAAGTCGACCTCGGCGACGGCGCCGCCGCCGCAGGCTCTCGACCCCATCGGTACCTCGCACTTCGAATCGAGGAGCGCGATGACCGTACTGCGAGGTACCTCGGCGATGGTGTCCATCCTCGACGCGAAGACCGAGGGCGAGGTGGTCTACCTCTACGACGCCGAGAGTCCTCGCGGCAATGCGTCGTTTCCTTTCAAGGCGGTGCGCCTCCAGAACCCCACCGATTCGGTTCTCGAAAGCGGGCCGGTGACGGTGTTCGGGGAGGGAAGATTCATCGGAGAGGGGCTTGCCGAGCCGATTCCAGCCCGTTCCACCGCTTTCATTCCCTTCGCGCTCGACCGGCAAGTCGCCGTCGAACGCAAAGACAACGACGGCGACGCGATCGCGCGCATCTTGTCGGTCCAGCGAGGCATCTTCTCGAGCGAGGTCGAGCACACTCGACGCTTCGGTTACGTGTTCCACAACCGGTTGGGGGAGCCGGCCACCGTTTACGTTCGGCACACGATCGCCGACGGCTACAAGCTGAAGGGGCCATCCCCCGCGCGCACCGAGCGCATCGGCGGCGCCCACCTGTTTCGCGTCGACGTGCCCGCGAACGGACACAGCGAGTTTGCCATCGAGGAAGCGACCCCCGTCTACAAAACCATCGACCTTCGCTCGCCGGCGGACATGGATAAGGTGAGGCTCTATCTTTCGTCCGGCGCCATCGAGGGACCGCTCAAAGGCTCCATTTTAGATCTCATGAAGACGCAACAAGACCTCGGCAACCTCGAGCAGCGCATCATGACGACGCGCGATCAGATGAAGGCCTACCGAACGCGGATGGACGAGCTGCACGAACAGATCGTGAATTTGCGCGCGGTGAAAACGGGGGGCAATCTCATGCGCAACCTGGAAAAAAAGCTCCAAGAGGTGAGCGATCGCTTGTCGCAAGCCACGACCGATCTAGCCGGCCTCGAGGAGAAGGCGATGCTGCTGCGAATTCATTTCCAGGACGGCGTCGCCGAGCTGACCCTCGAAAAGAAGTAGACTCACATTCCACAGGGTTGGGCGCATCCGTCGCTGAACCCGAGGTAATGAAACTTGCCCTCGCTGCACTGCCAGCCGTGCGCACAGCACTGCCCGCACTGGTTGCAACCCGCAGGAACCGTGCAGGTGAAGCTGCCTACGCACGGGTAGGTCTCGGACTGGCCGATCCGAGGGATGATCTTGCTGCAATCATCGCAGCTCGTGCAGGGTGTGGCGACGTCGGAGTCGCTTCCCGCCTCGACGCGCGCCGGAGCATCGAACGAGCCATCGGAAGCTTCCCCTTTGCCGCCTGCGCCGCCCCCGCCTCCACTGCCTCCGCTCCCCCCCGCGCCGGAGGCCGCGTCAGGGGGCTGCGTTCCGGCGCGCGAAGATTCGTCCCCTCCGCACGCGACCATCGCCCAAATCACAACCATCGCCCCAATGAAGAATTTCGTCGTAAGCATTTGCTGTCTAAGTCCTGCTCACCGCCGATCCATTTTCAACGACAGAAAAGATCTGTCCAGGGCGGCAAGGGATCAAATCAGCGTGGATTGCGCGTCCAGCTGAAGGGGGGTGAGGCAGAGGGGTCGACGTGCAGTCGGATCCACTCCGTGAGCGGCGCGGTGGTCGATCCTTGCACGACGATGTGCGTCAGATTGGGGACCGGCGTCGTCACGCCGTCGAGCCGCTTTCGCGCGAGCCGGAGTCTCGACGCGATCGTTCCTTCGGGGGCATCGATGAAGTCGGCGAGTCAAGTGCCGGGCGTCCCGAGGGTACCCTGCCGGCGGGAACACCGACAAATCCGTTGTGCGAAATGCGCCGATAAGCAAATAATGACGGAATGGATGAGCTGAGGCGAGAACAGCGCGAGCGCCTCGCCGCGTACTGGTGGAGGCGCGCCGAGGGGGAGATCACGTCCTGGGTAGCCTTCCGGCACGTGCTGCAGGATCTGCGCATCGAGCACTCGCCCGCCTCTGTCTTGGCGCTCGCGGAGCGCGCGGTCGCCGACGAGTATCAGCATGCCGTTTGGTGCCGGGAGTGGGCCGAGCAATTCGGGCATCCGACCGGGGTGGACCTTCGCCCGCGCAGCGAGCAACCGTTGCGCTTCTCCGGCTGCAGCGAAGCGGAGAATCGACTTCTGCGGATCGCATTTTGTTGCTTGACCGAAACCGTGGGGTGTTTTTTGCTCCGGCACGTGCGTCCGGCGCTGCGCGATCCCGACCTGAAAAAGTTGAATCGCCGTCATCTCGCCGACGAGCTGCAGCATAGCCGTGTGGGGTGGGCGCACCTGTCGACGCTCGGCGAGCGCCAGCGAGACTTTCTTGCCGAATGGATGCCCAAGCTTCTCGAGTTGCTTCCCACCGTGTGTTGTGACGGACCCGAGGAAGAACGAGAAGACCTCGTCGCCTATGGCTACTTCACCCCGAGCCTTCTGAGGAATGCGCATGCCGAGGCGGTAGAGGAGGTCATTTTGCCCGGTCTCGAACACAACGGCTTGCGGAGCGCCGTATGAAGGCACCCGAAGGCGCGGCGCGACATCGCTTGTTCCGAGCGATGGTGCTGATGGGTGGTAGCCTTGCCGTCGGGTGCGGGGGCATCGCGGCGCACGACGAGCAGCCGTCCAGCGGCTCCGCCGGAAGTGGTGGCGGCGCAGGGGCCGGCGGAACCGGATCGACCGGCTTGTCCGGAGGCGGTACCGGGTCCAGCGCCGCCCTGACCGACGCAGCGGTCGTACCTCTCGCGGAGGCTGGCGTACTCCCGTGCGTTCCCGCTCAGTGGCAATGCCCTTTCTGGTCTCCTTGCGGTCCCTCGCAACAAGGTTGGCAGCTTCCAACCGGTTGCACCTGCGACCTCAACCGTCCACGTTTGGCCGCCGACTGCGGCACCGGTGAAATCTTGGCATGTCGAGTGGCGACGGCGGGCTCCAGCGGCGAGCCCCTCGCCACCGTCGTCCCGTTCGAATGCGCTTGCGTTCCTCAGCGGTCATACTGCAACGCCGCTTGTGAAGATCTTTTCGGGCCGAATGGTGCAGCCACCGCACAGTGCGACGAGGTCACCGACGGCACGGGCTCGCCATACATCCTGTGTGGCTGCGCAGTCGTCTATTTGAAGTAGCTCGGCATTCGCGCGAGAACCGAATAGCGACGGTTGTGTCGTTGATGTCGATAGTATTCACGGTTATTGCAGCCCCTCGAAGTACGCGCGAGCGGATAGGCAAACCGAAGGGGAGCGGCCACCGATGAACCCGACGGCGCCGGCTTGCGTACGTTGCGTACCCGGCGCCTACCCTGCTCAGGCTCGGGCGGCGTTCCGGCGGCTTTCTCGGGCCGATCACGCCCTTCACGGCCGC
>DASWDH010000088.1:0-3215 GCA_036395495.1 Polyangiaceae bacterium | reverse complement strand
TCGAGCCCACCGGGTCCAACGACGAGCGCCTGTCGCTTTTCTGCGACCAGATATTCGAGCACCCTGCCCGTCGATCGCTCGACCCTCACCACGTCCGGACTGGCCGCGCCATCCACGACCGGAGCGCCGAGGCCGAACGCCGCATTGATCACCATCTCGCCGGGCTGAAACAGCCCGTCCATCACTCCCTCCGGCGGGCCGGTGAAAGCGACGCCCGCGGCTTCGGCGGGCACCATGACCTGAAACACGACGGCCATGCCAATGTCACGCACGCCGCGCGCGGCGAGATACGAAAGCGCGCGAGGAAGGAGGGCCGACGCCCACACGCTGCGCAGCGCATCGCCGAGCCCTCGACCCCCGCGCACACCGAGCTCGGTCGTGGCGAGTCCGGCCATGCTCGTGAGATCGTCGTCTTCGCACGTTGCGCTCGAACGAACGGCTAGACCCCAGGGGGCGTCGTCCTTCACGAGCTCCCAGAGCAGCTCGAGATCGTTCGTCAGCAGCGGGTCGACGGGTTCGCTCAGCAAGAGGGCTCGGGCGCGCGCTGTCCGGTCGTGAAACACGGTTCCTGTCCGCAATCGGAGCAACGAGTGAGGGTCGTGTCCGGCCGGGAGCCGATCCCGGACGAGGTCTCGAAAGGGTTTCAAATCGAGGACCCAGCCCCGCGGCACCGGCATGTCTTGTCGTATCAACCAAGCGAGCCGCGCAGCCTTTCCGCCGATCGTGCGCGCCGCGTCGGCGGTCTTCTTGCGACCGTACGCTTCCAGCGGGCGCAGGTATCGAAAAGGGGGCACCTGCAGCTCTCAGCGCGGGAAGGTGATCGGAGCCTCAAATGGGAGGTTCGCTCCGCAGAACGCGATCGTGCCAGAGAAGCATTTCGATTCCGCCCGGACCACGGTTGAAAGCGTAGTCGTGTGGCCCTGGGATCACCAGATGCTCGTGCGCGACACCCTCGGCCACGAGGGCGAGATGCAGCTGACCAATCGAGTTTCGGAAGTAGTCCTGATCACTGGTGACCAGTCGGAGGCGGAGCCCCTTGCCGTCGCCGATGGCTTGGCGCGCCCGTCGAGCGAGCAGCGGGGGCTCATTTTCTTGAATGGCCGCCTGCAGCGTGCCAAGAGCGCCGAACGTCGAGGCATGCGCGAGTCCTACGAGGAGCGCCACCTTTCCGCCGAGACTCACCCCATCGATGCCCGTCGCTGCCCGCTCGGTCAGGACGGGGGCTTCGGCCGCCACCCTCGGCAGGAGCTGCTCCGTCACGAAACGACCGAAAGGGAGCGCGGCGTCGAGGTTCGTGCGATCTCGTTCATTGACCAGATCGGGAACCCAAGGACACACGACGACCAGGCCCCGGAACGGCCGTTCGGCCAGCGATGCGTTCATGCGAGAAAGCCGCTTCTCGTCGACGAAGCCCTTGAGATCGGCGGGGGTGAGCGGCGGGGAGCGCAAGCGCTCGATCGTCCGCCCGAGTTCGTAGTCGCGAACCCACCCGCGGGCGCCCACGTCCAACCCTCGCACCGCCTCGCCGCGCCCGTGCAATGCGACGAGCATGGGAAAGCGCTCTCCGGCCGCAGCCCACGCCGGAATGAGGACCACCGCTCTTTCCGGACCGACCGGCGAGGCGTCGAATTCGAGCACTTTCTCGACCAGCATCGGCCGGTCGCTCCGTGGTCCGGAGTCGGCAGCCGCTTGCGCGGCCGGCTGCCGCCCGAGAGGCTCGTCGTCGGTCTTCGGCTCTTTGCGACCGCAACCGATGGCGCACGCGAACATGCTCCCGACCAGCGCTCTGCGCTCGAGAATCGACGTCACTCGCTGCGCGGGGGCAGGGCGCCCGTGGCGGACTGGACCAAGTCCACGAGCAAGGGATCGCTCGAAAGTTGCTCCCGAAGGCTGTCGCGGATGAACGACAGTTGCTCGGTGGTGAGGCGCTGATCGAGGTGGGCCGTCGCTTCGTGAACTTTGATGTCGAGGTACTGGGACAGCGAGATCTCCCCCGAACGGAGCCGCTCGAGCGGTCCCGTCGCGGCCGGGTCGGCCGGGGCGGCCTTGTCGACCTTGAATTCGCTCTCCGCCTTGGAGGGCGCCTCCGGCGAGGTAGAGCCCGGTTGGATGATGGCCGAACCCGGCGTTCCCCCCCCTTTGCCGATCCGATCGATGCTCATCTCGATGCCTCGCGTGCTGACTTTAGCACCGCTAGTGCTCCGCTCACATCCTTACCGGAACGCCCGGCGCGGAGCGTCGCGTGGGATTCAACGAATGTTGCCGATCGCGTTCTTGACCGTGTCGTGGCGTGCCTTGAGCACGTTGGACATCGCGCTGTAGGCGCGATTTTCGGCGGCCAGCTGTTCTTGCAGCTGAAGGTAATAGAGATTGAATTCTTGGCTCTGCGCGAGAGCACTCTCGACGGACGCGGGCTCGTTGCCCGATCCGGCTGTGCCCGGGAGACCGCCCACCGGGCTTTCCGCCGTGCCAGGAATCGAAGTGCCGGCCGGCGCACCGAGCTTTGCCGCGCCACCCGCTTTCATGGCGCTGCCTGCCGACACCGGGGAACCGCCCGGCCGCACGGCGGCTGCGACGATCGGTGCACCGGGCAACGAGGTGATCGCCGCCTCTGCGCCGCGCAGTATCGCGCCGGCGCCGCGCGCGACCATATCTCGAAAAGGAACGCCGCTCGACGGTGTGACGCGAGGGGCGCTATCGGTCGTAATCACGTCCATCCGCCCACCGCCGGGCGCAATGCGAGTATCCATGGTTCTTACCCTCCGTTCGGGATTGGTCGGGGCAAAACGCCCCGCTACTAGCCTATCGGCACCGCTCCGGCCGAGTTGCTCGCTATCTTCAGAACGTGCCGTTCAGCCCGACGCCGTAGCCCGTCGGCCCCACGCGCTGGGGAGCTACTGCCCAGGAAAACTTGCTTCCGGAGGACCCCGTGAAAGGCGCGTCGTCTCGCACGAGGATGTGCTGCGGGAGGGCCAGTCCGAGGATGAACATCGTCGCGCCAGCCGTCTGCATCAGCCCATCGAACATCAGGAAAAAACGGGTGGACGAATCTTCTGTGCACGTTTCGTAGGTACTGGTCATGCCGGGACCGGTCACGACGGTGTTGCGGGTGCAGTCGTCCCCCCGCTGGGCGAGGTCGATGAAAGGTCCCACCACCGGCGCATAGAGCCATCGATCGGCTGAATAGCGACTCGACGCAGCGACGGACATCGAGA
>DASWDH010000087.1:0-2602 GCA_036395495.1 Polyangiaceae bacterium | reverse complement strand
CGATGAAACGATCTGGTAGCGAGGATTTGACGCAGGAATGCTAGGCGTGGATGCCGATCTCGAGGCGCAGTGGCGCAGCCAGGGGTTCGTGGTGCTGCGCGGTGTTTTGGCCGCCGCACGAGCGTCGCGCCTGCGCGGCATTTGCGACGACGTTCTCGAGCAGTGGCGCAAGCGGGACCCGCAAACCGGACGACCCGGGGGCGCCTCGGACGCGACCGTGATGCGCCACTTGAATCATCCCGCGTATTTCGCGGGCGGAGCGCCGGGCCTCGAAGAGCTTCTTCGGCTCGTGGTCGAGCCGAGACTGCTGGATCTGGCGCGCACGATCCTCGGAGAAGAGCCGATGTTTCGCTGCACCAGCTATTTTTTCAATCCGATCGGCCAGAATCTGGACGGCGAATGGCATCGTGACTCGCAGTACATGACGCCGGACGAAGCATCCGAGCGAGCCATGCTGCTCGAGGGGGGCGACAGCGGTTCGGGTGTCCAACTGCAGGTGGCGCTCGTGCCGAGCGATGACGTCGAAATCGTTCCCGGCTCTCATCTTCGTTACGACACGCCCGAGGAGTATGCGATCCGACGCGCCGATGGCGGCAAGAGCAACCGGTCCAATACCATGCCCGGCGCACTCCGACTGGCGCTATCGGCCGGCGATGCAGCGGCGTTCAACTCGCTCGGATTGCACCGCGGTCGCTATTACGCCGACAGGCTTCGTCGCACGGTGATGATCACCTACACGAAGCGATCGATGCCCGTTCGAGATTACTTTTCGAACCAACCCTGGTTTTTGAATCCGGCTTACCGCGCTCGGATTCCCGCCGAAGCAGAGTCTTTTTTCGCCCGGTTCATCGCGACATACGGTGAGTTTTGGCGACAAGGATGACTTAGCATTACTGCCGCAGTCTTGGCATCGGCAGATCACGATCTGCAGATTCGGCGCCGACCCAACGCAAACTACGGCGAGGCCGTCGGGATCACCCCGATATATGAAACGAGCCGCGACGCCCTGGCCAGCCTCGCTCCGCAACACCGAGAAATCCGCCTGTTCGGTCAGTTTAAGTGGGATGATGGCCGCTCCGACGATCGATCTGGTAGCGGAAATCTGCGGCAGTAGTGTTACTCGAGCACCCGCGCCGAGCCGGCAAGCCTTTGCTCGAGGCGGCGCAAGAGCGTGCGGATCGAGTCGGAATTGACCTCCATCTTCGACAAGAAGGAAACGGCGCGCAGATGCTCGAGGCGTGTCGGACGAGAGCCGGCGATGATCGCCGCCGGCATACCGAGGCGATGCGCCATGTCGACGATCGAAAGCCCCCCCAGCGCATCGTTGCCCAGTCGGAGGTCGGTGAGCACCACGCAGGAATCGAAGCTGGCCAGAAGATCTTCGACGTCTTCTCGCGAATCGACTGCGTAGACGCGGCGAACACCGAGCTCACGCAGCGTCTTGCGCATCGAGCGTTGCCACGCCGCGTCATCATCGACGATGAAGACCGCCGCCCGCAGCGGCCCGAGCCAGTCTTCCAGCATCAGGGCTTACTAACTTATAACCTCGTATAAGTCTAGGCAAAAACGAGTAGAGAAGTATGGTCCCGAGTGCCCTACTCCGTGCGGGTCGTGCAAGACGTCTCAGCGAGGCTCGCCGTTCGACTTCGGGCGCTTCGGCTCGCCGCCGGGCTCACGCAGGCTGCGCTGGCCCAGCGCGCGCGTGTGACGTCGGAAACAGTGGCGCGTCTCGAGCGCGTCGTACGAAACCGGCCCTCCGCCAACGTCAACCCGTCGCTCGACACGCTCGCCCGCCTCGCCGCCGCGCTCGCTGTCGACGTATCGGAACTGCTGCGCCCCACCGAAGCCCCCGCACGAAACTATGACGGTCTCGCGTCTCTACTCGCCGGGGCAACGCCCGAGACGTGCGACCGCGTGCTACGCGTAGCCGAAGTTCTGATTCGAGAAGATCACACCCGAACGCGCCGCGGCAAAAGGAAGCCGAAGATCTGAACACGCCATGCACCTTCTACCCGCCCAACGAGTCCTCCTGGCCATCTCGATTTGCCTCCTGTGTCTATCGGCGTCGGCCTGTGCCAACCGGCAGGACGTCCTCGTCTCGAAGCGGCAGGGCCACGGCGCGGCGCGCGTTTACCCGGTTACCGTCGATCAGGCATGGAGCATCTCCAAAACGATCCTGCATCTCGAGGCGACCGACGCCATCGAAGAGCATCGACCCGAAGGCTACCTCCTGACCAGCCAGGACATGGGACCTCTCAGCGCGGGAACGTACATCGGCATTTTCGTGGAGGCGGAAGGTGCGCGGGCGAGCAAGGTCACGTTCGTGGCGCGCCGGCGCACGCCGACCCAGGCCTATGCGGCGATCACCCCTGACCAGTTTCACAAGAAGTTCGCCGAGCTGCTCGATCTCGTCGCGTCGGTCGGCGCGCTGGCTGCTCCTCGCGACGCCGATGCCGGCGATGCCGCCGATGCCGGCGCCGTCGAAGCTGGCCGCGATTGAAATCGCTCGAGCCAACCGCAGGCGGGCCGAAGGCCGCGCCGAGTAACACAGACAGAGGCGGGCCGAAGGCCGCGCCGAGTAACACAGACAGAGGCGGGCCGA